>JAFPCT010000167.1 GCA_017390125.1 Treponema sp. | reverse complement strand
TAAAATAATCCGCTTTTTCCAGTGCATCGTACAAACGTTCGCCGGAACGCTTGGCTTCCTCACAAGTTGTGTTTGGAAGAACGATTACAAACTCGTCTCCGCCATATCGGGAAACAAAGTCTACCCTTCGGAAAACTTCATTCAGAAGATGTCCCATGCAGGAAATAAGAAGGTCCCCGGCTTCATGACCGAATGTGTCGTTGTAATACTTGAAGTTGTCCAAGTCCACAAAGGCAATCGAAACATACATTGAGCCCTGCTTTTTCTTTTCGCAGCGTGCGAGCAGCTCTGCCTGAAGTCCGAGATGTTCCTGCAGGGCATAACGGTTCTTAAGCTGAGAAAGCTGGTCTGTAGAAGAAATAATTGTAAGGCGCTGGTTCTGTTTGAACATGACAAGCTGAGACTGAATATTGTTTACAGCAATGTTCAGGGTGCTCATTTCTTCAGCACTGAGCCAGAGTTTTTTCTGCAGATATATGATAATTCCGCCGGTAAATTCAAATTTACTGAGATTTACAAACAGAATGTCGAAACCGTCCTCACGTTTGATATGGTTAGGAGAAACTATAGACGTCTTGCCTAAAAGCTCATTCCAAAGCTTCAAGGACGGCTTTTTTACTTCCGAACGCATTGAAGAAGCTTTTACGATCCACTTTGAAGATTCCTTCTCGCCGATGAACACGGCCTCACACATGGTGTAGTCGAATACAGCCTGAATTGCATTGACCAGGTATTTCTTTTCACTGAAAGTGTCCATGCTGAAACTCATAAGCTTGTTAAGGAACTGGGAATCCCTCAAGCACTTGTGGAGCTGGTTCATAAGGCGTTCTTTTTCAGCCTTTATTTCAAGGGCGCTCAAATCAACGTTGAGCGGTGGAAATTTCTTTACGTTCTGCACGTAATCAAAAAGAGTTATGCTTTCCTTGCCCTGAGTGTAATACTCAAGATGCTTTTCCTTCGCAATGTTAAAACCGCGGTTCTTGTATTCTTCTGATTTGTCTTCGTAGCCGGCCTTTTTAAGCAGGATTGCAAATTCGTAGTAGAAGAATACCAGCCTGTGGTCAAGGTTTTCCCCGATATCAAGGAACTGCTTTACGCCCTTCTCAAAAACATCAATCGCAGAGTTGAGTTTCTTTTCCTGAAGCTCTACACAGGCCATAAGGAAAGTCTTAAGGATTTCCTCAATCGGAGTAAAATACTTTCCGTTGCAAGTTATGTTGTGCAGGTTCATTTTTGCACGAGTATAATCGCCTTTGTAAAAGTCTATGATGGACTTGTATGCCATTATGTCGTTGTACTCAGGCATGAATGAATTGAAATAGATGTCCTGCAATTCAAAAATATAAAGCATGTTCAGTGTTGTCTGAAAAACTTCATAAGCTTCATCAAAGTTCCTTGAGAAGAAAAGCGCACGGCCTACGTTCGCAAGAGTAATGATGATTTCCGGATAGTCATTTGTGTTCAGAAGCTTTACGACAAAGCCGTTTATCAGCTCATAGGATTTCAGATAGTTAGACTCATTCAGGTATTCGTATGAAAGTCCGTTTGTAACCTTGATTACCGGAATAATATCGCCGATGCCTTCCCGAAGGATACGGCAGCGGTCATACCATTCAAGGGATTCCTGCTTTTTCCCATCCTGGGCAAGGAAAATTCCAAGCCAGTGGCACGCTGTACTCAAACCGTAGATGTTGTCCAGTTTTGCAGACTGCATGTAGGCTTCCTTAATCTTACCCAACATGAGCTGACGGAGATTTTTTTTAAAAATAACGCTCCATGGAATTATAAGAGAAGTATTGATCTTGTTGTTTGTAAGACCACTATTTTCAAGGTTATCAAGAACTTCAACGTAAGACTGAACCGAATAGTCATCGCTCATACGTTCGTTTATAACGTATTCCGTCATGCCGGTAAGGGCAGAAATGCGATCGTTCGGGAAATCCTTTAAAAGCTGCTTGTTCTTGTTTATGTAGCGGACTGCCATTGTGTTGAGATTCTTAAGGAACGCTACGTTTGCAAGATAGAATGTTGCCATTAATTCCAGCTCATCGCAGGCAGGTGACTCAACAACATTCCCGAAATAATAAATTGCCTGATCAAGCTCGTCACGGTAGAAGCAGATAATCCCCATTTCGTAGTAAATTGCCCGAGCCTCATTTTTTTCGTAAT
>JAFPCT010000166.1 GCA_017390125.1 Treponema sp. | reverse complement strand
TCGTTTCCGTGATTCAATGGCTCAGGAAAGAGTTTCTTTGGATGACCTTGTACCGTTCATTCAGAAAGCAATCAAGAACTACAAACCAAAGGAAAGAACTGACAGATAATCAGTGCTTTGACTGAAGTTTAAAATTGAGCCTGTCGAGCGTTTCGGCAGGCTCAGTCTTTATTCAATTCTGATTTTTTGTCATATTTTAGATATGGAATTCATAAGATTAGGTAAATCCAATTTGATGATTAGCCGTGTTGCAATGGGGGCCATGAGCCTTTCCAAAATTGCAGATGAAGAAACGGCTGCTCTCCTTGTACGCTCTGCATATACTCAGGGAATCAACTTTTTTGATACTTCCCGCTCAACTCCTGAATGTGAAAGGCTTTTGGGCAATGCAATCGGTGATATACGCTCAAATGTAATGGTTGCCACAAAAACTGCGGCACAGAGCGGTGCTGAGGTCCTTGGCGATGTTGAAACCAGTCTGAACGTAATGCACACAGACAAAATCGATTTGTATCAGTACGAATCGGATGGCTTTGTGCCTCAGGAAAATGGACCGGACGGCATTTACAATGTGCTTAAAAATCTTAAGGAGACAGGAAAGATTTCTGCGATTGGTTTTGCAACTCAGGATCTGGATGCCGCAGAAAATGCAGTCCGCTCAGGTTTGTATGATACCCTTCAGTTCCCTTTCAGCATGCTTAGTACTGACGCAACCCGGGCACTTGTTAAACTTTGTGAAGAAAATGACGTGGGCTTTATTGCAATGCAGCCTTTGTGCGGCGGAATTGTCTCAAATATTCCTCTCGCTTTCGGATTCCTGCATCAGTATGAGAATGTAATTCCTTTGTGGGGTGTTGAAACTGAGGAAGAGCTCAATCAGGTTCTTTATTTTAACGAACATCCTCCTGTAATTGATGAAAAATTTCAGGAAGATGTAGAGCATATCCGCCAGTTCTTCAACTGACTCAGGCGAATTCGCTTAAATCAACGGAAGAAAATCCTCCGTCCTCCTCTTCTTTTTTTGCAGATTCAAGAGCCTTTGTAAGTTTCCGTATTTCATGGGTCTGATTCATCTGATTCTGAACGTCAGCCTGTTCTTCTTTTGAAAGGACACGGCTGATTTTATTTTGGCCGTCATCTGTCTGAATGGATATGACTCCGCCGTCCTTGTCCCGTTCCACAGCAAGCTGAACAATCGGATTTTTAGGGTTGTTCGGAGACACGTCTGTAACAATTCCAACTTTTCCGTTCTGAAGGTATACAAAGGCGCCGATAGGGTAGAGCGAAAGGCTGAAAAGCAGCGCCTTGATGACTGTCGGGTCGTACTGAAGGTTCTGGTTCTTGAGCATTTCTACCATGGCCTCAAAAGTAGTACGTTCTGTCTTGTATTCACGGGGAGCAGTAATTGCTTCAAAAGAGCAGGCAACTGTTATGATTTTTGCATAGGATGAAATCTTTGTTCCATGAAGGTGCCGTGGATAGCCCATGCCGTTTTCCTTTTCATGATGCTCTAGAACTCCGAGCTGAATGCTGAGGGGAAAGTCGAGCTCCTTGAGAATGTTGAAGCCAAGGACAGGGTGTGTCATGATCCGCGCCCGTTCCCCGGAAGTAAGGGTCCTGTCAGTAAGGTAAAGCTGAGGAGGAAGACGGAGCATTCCGATTTCATGAAGAATGCATGTTACTCCAAGCTCAATAAGCTTTGAGAGGGCCATGTGGAGTTCGATTCCGATTGTAATTGCAAGGACTGTAGACCGCATTGAATGTATTACAAGAAAATTCTTACTTCTGGATTCAGCTGACGGAGTTATGCGCAGTACATAGCGCTTGTTGTCCTTGATAAATACGCAGAGCTCTTTTACAGTTTCGGAAAGTTCCTGAAAGTTGATTTTTTTGTTCGTAGCATAGTATGTGTACACAGAATTAATGTAGTTCATGTATTCCGTATAAACTTTCTGAACGGAAGTCATCTTTGACCGGTCTGTGTTCATGAAATGTGGAGATTTTGCATCTGCAAGGGCTTTTTTTACAGAGGATGCAATGGATTTGCCCGGGTCTTCATTTTTGTCCGGTTTGTCTGCAGTTTTCCTAGGGATTCCTATGTTGCCGCCAAGGCGGATGGATTCATCGGAATAGCCTTCCGTAAAGTTCCATTCTTTGAGGATTTTCAAGAGTTCTGCAGAAACAGAAACAGTCTTTGGCAGAATGAGGAAATTTTTATCCAGCATCAAGTCTGACTTGAATGAGGGTTCGTTTTGTAATGTGTCGAATTTTACTGTGCCCATGACAATACTCCTCTATCTATATCGGAGTTAAATAAAAAAAACTTGAAAAATCTCACACATTTTTCAAGTTTTTTAGGAAAGCACAAGTTTTACAGGCGTCTGGATGTCGAATAAACGTCCGTATAGTTGCGACATTTTAATTATCGGTGTGTGAAATTCAAACTTTAGCATAATTTAGGTAAATTTAAAATTTTTTCCATCGGACAGGGAGTTATTCCCGGAATCTTCAGACCCTTAGGGGAAAGCGTGAAAGCCTTTATTTCTGGAAGCTCTGCAAGACGGCTTTCAAACCACCATGCAAACATCTTCATCTTTTTATCGGTAAGAACGGGATTTCCGTTATAGTCTTCTGCCTGAACTGCGTTTCCGTTGAAAAGCAGGGGAAGGCTTTTTGTTTCTGCGGTGCTGTTTTTGAGGGAGGTTCTGTGCACGTTTTCTTCAAAGGTGCTTCCTTTTATGTGGGTTTGTTTTGCAGGAAAAGCCAGATCCAGGCCGCTGGTGTATATTTCCTTTGCACCGCAGAATATGCAGAAATTCAATGCGGCGCTTGCAACTGAACCACCGGCACCAAGGTTTCCCTTTGGAACGGAACCGTATTCATTTGCCATAGGTACCTGTGAATCGCAGAGATAGATTTTCCTGCAGTTAAAGCGGAATACTGCAGGGTATGCGGCTATTTCTGTAATCAGCGTGCTGGACGGAGAAGACAGTCCTGCTATGTGGCGGTATGCCCAGTACTGCGGATCTGTGAGGATTATGAAATCCGGCTCGACATTATGCCGCAGACATGCCTTAAGGGCTGTGTCCACACAGATTATCTTTGTGCGCTCCTTAAGATCTTTCAGCATGGGCAGAATTTCTTCAAGGGACGGCCCCGCTCCAAGCAGAAGAAAAGGTATTCCTGAAAACTTGTCCTTAAGGGTGTTCACGCCCTCAAGTTCATTCAGGTAATGAGCATTCTTCCTGCAGTTTGTGCGCCAGAGTTTTTCAAACTTCCTGAGAGTCGCCTGATTTATCTGTTCTTTCGCACGGTTGCGGTCTATAAGTTCTTTGAGGGTTGTAAAGTATTTCTTTGCATGGGATTCATGAGCCTGTACGGAAATCAATACGGTTTTTTCAATTGAATTCTGGTTCAGCAGTGCAATCACCTGATCCGGAGGGCAGGAAAGGGCCAGAATCAGTTTCTGACAGGCGAACAGGGCTGAGAAATCAATGAAAAGAAGTGCTGCCAGAAAGTGAGTCACATCTGGTTCTATGATGATTATCTGTTTGTCTGGGTATCTGGCGGCACATTCAAGTGGTGTGTAGCCCAATGCAAAACCCATGAAAACAACGGCTTCTGCTGAATCAAGCTTTTCTTTCTGGCGCGAAACAATTCCTTCGCTTTCTTTCTGAGGATTATAGGCAGAATGAAGCTTCAGACCGTTCTCTTCGGCTGTAATGGATCCTGTCCGGGCTTCGCTCAGGGTCCAGAAAGGGTACAGGGATTTTTCTTCCGGTTTTCCTGCTCTGGAAGAAAAATAATCTACGTCTTTTTTTATGAGGGAGCAAAGGGAAGAAAATCTCTTTTCAAAGAGCTGAATGTTTTTATTCCAGATTGAGTTCAATGAGCATTTTCTCCGTAACAGGAGTTCCCGGTTCCGGATTCTGGCTTTTTACCCAGCCTGAGCCGTTGATTTTTATTTCAATATCCGAACGGTTAAAGAGCGGCAGAAGTTCCCTCATAGACATGCCTGTAAAGTCCGGTACCTGATTCTTGATAGTCAGAGGTTTTGTTGTTGAAATCGTAATTTTTCCGTTGTGCTCAAGGGATGCGGCGTCTCCGCGGCTCATTCCAAGATGGTCGATGATTACGTCTGCTGCTTTTGCAATTACAGGCGCAACGATTCGGCCGGCGTAGGTTTCGCCTTTTGCCTTTACGACAACGATGTAAAGTATGATCTGCGGTTCTTCAATCGGAAATACAGCCATACAGTTCGAGAGGAAGTCGGTTGTGGAATAGCCTCCGTTTTTGTCTGCCATCTGGGCAGTACCGGTTTTAACACCGATTGAAATGTCATGAAGACGGGCCCGGCTTCCTGTTCCTGATGTTGCGGTAGTTTCCATACAGCTCAAAAGGTAATCTGACGTCGATTCCTTGAATATGCGGTCAAGGTATTCAGGTTTGTGCTCATAGTAGATTGTGCCGTCTTTGTTTGTAATGCGCTTTACGACGGCAGGTTTTACAGGAATTCCCCGGTTTGCAATGGAGCTTGCGGCCTGGATCATCTGAAGGGCTGATACGCTGATTTCCTGTCCCATTGCGATGGTCGGCTTTGATCGTGCGGACCAGAGCCGTGAATTTACGTCTTTTACGGAACCGTTTGTCTCGCCCGGAAGCTCGATGCCGGTTCTTTTTCCGAATCCAAGACGGCGAACCATTTCCATAAAGTTTTCATCTGTGGTGCGGCTTGCGATCTGTGCGAGGGCATCGTTGCAGGAATATTTAAGCGCTTCCCGCGGAGTTACCCAGCCGTGATGTTCGAGACATTTGATTCTAATTGTCTCTCCGCCTCTGATTCTGTGCTCGTAAACGCCGTCGCAGAGAAAACTGTCTCCTGCCTTTATAAGTCCTGCGTCGTACATTGAGGCGACTGTAAAAATCTTGAATACGGAACCCGGTTCGTAGGCAGTCATTGCCGGGCGGTCGATGGTCTGGTCTATTGAAGCATAATTGTATTCGTTCAAGTTTGCGGAAGGAAGGCTGATGTAGGAAAGAATTTCCCCGGAGTTTACGTCCGAGGCCAGAACCATCATGCTCTCTGCCTGGGTGGTTTTCATTGTTTCCTGTGTAATTTCCTCAAGCTTGTACTGCAGGTTTGCGTCTATTGTGAGGTATACGTTTTTTCCCGGCTCAGGCTTTGTGTTTGCGTCTGTGCGGGGAGGCTGAAGCAAATCCTGCATTGAATATTCGATTCCGGCAAGGCCTTTTCCTTCTTCGCCCATGTAACCGATGAGCTGGCTTGCAAGTGCATTTTCAGGATAGACACGACCCGGAATGCGGTCGAAGGTCACGAACATGTAGTTTTTTTCGTCAGTGATTTTCTTGAGCTCCGCGTATACTGTCTGATCGACTTTTTTCTTAAGGTAAACGAAGCTGGCTCTGTCCGCCTGGTTCAATATTGAAAGTATTTCGCTTGGCTTCATGCCCAGAGGTTCTGCAATGTCATTGGCAAATTTTTCAGGATTCTTTACAAGGTGAGGTGTGACGCCCACATGATAGAAATTTGTCTGTACGGCAAGAGGCTTTCCGTTTCTGTCTACAATGGAACCTCTTTCAGCCTGTGCAACGGTGGAGGTGATTCTGTTCATCGGTGTGAACGCAAGGACCGCGTACTTTGAAAAAACGTAGCCGAACCCAATCAGTGTAAAAACGAGAATAGTAATTAATGCGGGTTTCTTAAAAAAATCATTCATTTACACAGAACCTTTCCCGTTATGTTCTTTACGGAGACAAAACCGTAATCCCTTGAATCTATGGAATCGGAGGGGTTGTCGCCCAGTGCAAGAACGTATCCTTCTGGAACGGTTTCATAGGATTTCATTTTTGCGTACTGGTCTGGAGAAAGCCCTGCCGAAATATTGTTCACTGTTAAAATATATCCCGAATCATATGAAAAATCCAGTCGGTCTCCGGCAACAGCAGCACAGCGTTTTATTACTATTTTGTTGTCATGGAAGAAGATAATTACGTCGTTCCTGTCTGGTTCCGACCATTGGACAAAAAAAGTTGAGCGGAAGGGTTTTGGAATTCCGTATGCAAGGCGGAAGACCAGAACTGAATCTCCGCTTGCAAGGGTTGGTTCCATTGAATGACCGGAAATGTGCAGGAAATCAATTATGAACAGTTTTAGAATCAGACCGAGCAGAATTCCTACTGGTATGCAAAGCCATATTAAGTCTTTTTCAAAAGTTTTTTTCATTGTCTAAGTTTTGCCCGTTCCTCAAAATATATTCTAATATGGGAAAGTTTTTCTGTCGATATACAAAATATGGAAATAGTAAGTTATATCGGATACGAGGATTCGCATCGTTTTAACATTAATGAAATCTTTTCGGAATTGAAAGAAAGACTTTCCCTTCCTGTTTTTGAAAGATATGGAAGGCGGGAAAAATCATACGCCTCACGGGAACGTGCTCCTGTTCCTGACTGCACAGCAATAAGAAACATCTGCAGGAACACAGGCCGTATTATTGATGCTGTCGTTCAGAACAGAAGAGCTGTTTCCATTGGTCTTGCTGCTGCTGCGGCTGTTTTTCTTGCCGCAATGCTCTGCAATTCTGTATACACTTACACTCAGACATTTCCTTCCGGCATTGAGCTTAAGGATTCCTATGAAGCTGAATTTGAGCTTCTTACAAAAGCCATGACGACTTTTGCCCTTGAGGACAGCCGTGATTATGATTCTGACGGAAACCTGCTTGATGCCGGTTCTGTTTCTGAAAAAGACATGGAAAAACTTTTCCGACAGCCGGTTAAATTCCAGACATACAAAGTTCAGCCGGGAGACACAATCAGCGGAATTACAAAGAAATTCGGACTTAAGAACATTTCTACGCTGATTGCTGTTAATGACATCGGAAACGTACGCACTTTGTGCGCGGGTCAGAAGCTTAAGATTCCTTCTTTGGACGGACTCTTCTATACAGTTGAAAAAGGAAATTCCCTTGCAGGACTTTCCTCAAAATTCGGCGTTACAATGGAAGATCTTCTCGATGTAAATGACCTTGATTCTGCAAGCCTCTCTGTGGGCCAGTCAATTTTTATTCCGGGTGCAAAACTTGACGGAAACAAACTTCAGCAGGCAATGGGCGAGCTTTTCAAGTGTCCGGTTCAGGGAAAATACAGGCTTACAAGCCTTTTCGGTCCTAGAATGGATCCGTTTACAGGAGCCCGCTCAAATCACACTGGAATTGATATGGCTTGTCCTACAGGCACTCCGATAGTTGCTTCTTCTACTGGAACTGTTGTTTTTACTGGTGTAAGTCCTGTTTTTGGAAATTACGTGATTATAAGGCATTCTAACGGCTATCAATCGCTGTACGGCCACATGTCAAAGATACTTGCTCATAAAGGACAGTGGGTCAGCCAGGGGACAAGAATCGGACTTGCGGGCTCAACAGGCTATTCGACAGGTCCACACCTGCATTTTACTGTGTACAAAAATGGAAAGCTTGTAGATCCACTTTCACTTATTAAATAGAAATTACTGGATAATCTGGAGTCTGGAATTATGGTTTGCAATGGTTGCGGAAGAAATTTTGACAATGAGTTTGTATATTGTCCATGGTGCGGAGAACGAAAAAGTTTTCATAACCAGAAATATTTTGATATGATTTATGAAAGGTATTCTGAGCTGAACAGGGAAAAAAGAAACAACCAGTTCAGGGCTATAGCAAAACAGCTTGATGAGCTGGAGCAGGAACTGAATGTTCTTGTGGTTAGCGCGGAGTTGCATAAATGAACGAAAAATTCAAACGGATTCTCTTTGTTTTTCTGGCTGTTCTCTGCATTCCGGAAGTTTTTGCCGGAATCAAGTTTGGAGATGCGGAAATAAACGACAATGATGAGATTGTATATACAATCCGTCATGAGCTGCCGGGAACCATGTCCTACAGCTCTCTTTTTACGGCAACGATAAAAAACGGGATCCTCGGTTCTGAACCTAAGATGATTACCTGCTTCCCTGAAAAAATGGAGATGCTTAACGGAGGGGCTTTTCTTCAGATCCGGAACCGCTACGGAACAGCCTGGCTCAACACCCGTACAAAAGAACTTGACTGGCGGTCTTATTCTCCTGAAATTCCTTTGAACTCAATGCGCCTTGCTCCTATGAGCGTAAGCCCTGACGGAAAATGGCTGTGCTATTCGGAAAAGACCGGCTATGCAACCGGCAGGCTCATTCTTGAAAGCGTGGAAAAAGGAAAGAAAATTGTAATTGATGAAAAATCCAGCTTCAGTTATGAGAGCGTTCCTGTAAAATGGCTGAGCGACAGCTCTGTTTTTGTATATTCAAAGAACGGTGCGATTTATTTCTGCAATCCGGATGCGATGGCAAGGGGAGTGGAAGTTGCCGAAGAATACCGGCAGATTGGAAGCGGCACGATTAATGCCGTAAACTGGGCTGACGGAAAATATCTTATCTATATTGACCGGGACCTTGTATACAGAATCAATGCAAAGGAATTGTATACTCTGGGACTTTATTCAAATGTAATCGGCAGGGGAACAGCCATCGGACGTCTCCCGAGCGCATTCATTTCAAGCCGCGACACCTTCAGCGTGAACGATGAGGTTTCGGCATTTGTTTTTATTCAGAACGGAAAGACATTTACATATTACGGAATAAACAGCAAGAACTACGACTATTTTGACGTAATTTATTCAGGTCCTTTCTTTGACTTGAAGTCATCCCTTCTTGAAGCTCAGATAATGTGGACAGAAAACCAGACTCCTTTCATCTGGACCAGAAGCCTTCCGTACAACAGCGACAAGATTGTCTCTTCAGTATATCGCCTTGACCAGAAGCTTACAAAAATCATTGAGATTGAAGATTCTGGTCTTCCGATTCTTTCTAAGGACAAGTCAAAGTGTGCCTTCAGTTCGGGTTCTACCGTTCACGTTTACAACACTACGACCTGGAAAAAAATCTCTGACCTTACGGGTGAGCAGGTATGGTCCATTGCCTGGGCAGGACTTGATACCCTTTACATTGGCGGAAGCCGTTCTGTCCGCAAGTGGAATATTTTTGAGACATATTCAGACGCAGTCCTTGCTTCATCTGCTGTAAACGGTTACTGGGACAACTCCTCCGGTCGTGTCATTGCGGAAAGCGGAAACGGTTATGCCTATGCATATACTCCGGAGACAAGAATCTGGAAATCAATCGGCATGCAGGAGCGTCATATTGATGTTTCCAGAAACGGCCGCTACAGGCTTTTCTGCGGTGATACTCCGAACAAGAATTTTGAGAATGCCCTTTATGTGCGTACTTTGGTTGGAAAGGCTGTTACAAATCCGGTTTACACGGAAAGCGTAAAGAAAACAGAGGAAAAGAAAAAGGTCGGTTTTGTGTTTGACGCCTATGACAATGCAGACGGCCTTACCCGCATCCTTTATGAAATGGGACTTTACAATGTGACAGGGACTTTCTTTATTAACGGTGAATTTATCCGCCGCTATCCTAACGAAACCCGTCAGATTTCAGTTTCAAAGAATGAAGTTGCCTCAATGTTCTTTACCTCCAGCAGAATAAACCAGCAGGGTTTTGTTACTGACGAAGACTTTGTGCGACGTGGACTTGCTCGAAACGAGGATGAATATTATTCGTGCACTTCAAAGGAACTTTCCCTTCTCTGGCATGATCCGAATTATGAGGGCGGGGAAAAAATTGTTGAGGCCGGTAAAAACGCAGGGTATCTTTATGTAAAGCCTTACCTTGGCGTTCGTGATTCAGTTTCTTTTGAGGATTCAATTTATGGCCGTGGAAAATACGTCAGCTCTTCTTCGATAATTGACATGTACATGCGCCACCTTAAGGCTAACGGCGGCGGCATTATTCCTGTTACTGTAGGAATTTCAAGCGGAACGAGGGAAAACTATCTTTATGATAATCTGGACCTGCTTTTGAGCGCAATACTTGACGCAGGCTTTGACATCGTTCCTCTCAGGTACATTGTTGAGCGCTAGAATCTAAGCGTAAGTGAGGCAAAGAAGTCCGCGGCGCAGAGCAACGGATTTACCTTTGTCTCACCCCGCTGACTTACCAGCGGAATCCGTTCCAGCAGGTGCTCTCCAAGATAATATTCTATTGCTCCGTATTCTTGTCCGGCTGAAATCTCACCTTTCAGGACTACCGGACGATCAAGGTTTATTTTGATTTCTTCAAGCGCATTTTCCCTGTCTGCTGCCGCAACAAGAGGCACTGAGAGGGCTTCCGGCTCGTAGGCCGGCACAAGGCGCGCCCTTCTGTTTTTTGCGTATATCAGAGGAATAGTATAGGTCCGCAGGAGCAGGGGATTTCTGTAGTCCTTGAAAGTATTGAATGCCCATTCCATTATTTCCGTGCCGTCATGAACACGGCCTTCCTGGCCTTCCCGGGTATTTGTTCCCGGACCTTTCATTGTTATGCTGATAATTCTTGTTCCGTTCCGGACTGCAGTAAGGGCAAGGTTGTAGCCGCTTTCCTCAATGTAGCCTGTCTTAAGTCCGTCGCAGCCCTGCAGCACTCCGAGAAGAGGGTTTGTGTTTTTCTGGTATATCGGCATTGTGATTCTTTCTGGGAGTCCCTGTGAGAAATCCTGCTGCTTAGGAAGGGAGCGGTCTTCCCATGGAAGGTTGTGTTCCTCTGGGTATGTAAACGAAAGCTTGGCATGGAATTTTTCTATGGCTTCCGGATAACGCTGAAGATAGATTTTTGCAAAGGCCGCCATTTCCCTTGGGGT
>JAFPCT010000165.1 GCA_017390125.1 Treponema sp. | reverse complement strand
TAGAGCAACAGACTCTTAATCTGTGGGTCGCAGGTTCGATCCCTGCATGGCTCATCCCGAAAGACATCTGATTTTATATCAGATGTCTTTTTTTATTCTTTTTTTCTGTTTTTCTATTATAAGACAAAAATCTAAAAAATATTCCTTAACTCTTTTTTCCAATTTCCGATAAAGAAATGAAGGCAGGTTTTGTTTTTCAAAACTTTCCGGGAGCAGGTAAATGACGGAAATTAAATCTGAATACAGAAAAATCCTTGAGGAAGAAAATTCAATTCTGAGTGAAGTTATTGGGCTGCAGCAGAATTTAAGGAAGGCTGTGAATGAAAAAGACTGGACGGAGCTTATGAAGGTCATTTCTTCAATCAACCTTAAAATGGATTCATTTAACCGTCTGGACGAGCAGAGAGAAAACCTTGCAGTTTCTGCTGAAAATGATGAGGGACTCCGTTCCCTTCTTTCTGAAGTTCGTGGAAAGCTTGTGCGCACACGTACAGAGAACAAGGCTCTTGGAGATTATATAAACATTACCCGCAATTTTGTTCAGGGAATCATTGACAATGCTTTGCCTCAGAGCAGGGCAAAAGTTTATTCAAGAAACGGAAGTATGGTCCGCAGTCAGCCTCACAGCGTTGTTGTGAACCAGCTTTACTAGAAGTAATCGGAATTAAAGAGGACTAGATATGGGTTCAACATTTTCAGGAATAGAATTAGGAAAGCGCAGCATAATGGCTCATACAGATGCCATCACGACTGCCGGCCACAATATTTCAAACGCAAACACAGAAGGATATTCACGTCAGAGAGTTCAGCTGAAGGAATTTGACCCTCTTTACAATCCTGGACTTGAGCGTCCTGAACGCCCTGGTATGATTGGTCAGGGAATTGACGTGCAGAGCATTAACCGTGTCCGGGACGAGATGCTTGACCAGAGAATTACAGAAACTCAGAATACTGAAACTTACTGGCAGACCCGCAGCGACTATTACTCAATGATAGAGCAGGTTTACAATGAGCCTGATGAAATTTCTGTCCGTTCAAACATGGATAAATTCTGGCAGAGCTGGCAGGAGCTTTCCGTTCATCCGGAAAGCCAGGCTGCGCGACAGGCTGTTGTAAGCAGAGGCGAGAGTCTTACAGATTCAATCCGATCTAAATGGGATAATCTTATGGGAATCGGAAACCTGCTTAACAGCGACATTGAGGCTACAGTAAAGGAAGTTAACGATTATGCGAATCAGATTGCTGCTGTAAACGGTGAGATTGTACGTTCAAGGGCAATGGGTGACAATCCTAACGACCTTCTTGACCGACGAGATCTGCTTGTGGACAAGCTTTCGAAACTTGTTAACATCACGACAGACAGGCGGGATGCAAATGAATTCATGGTTCATGTTGAAGGTCGCGTGCTTGTACAGGGTTCTGTCGCTCGAAATTTTGATCTTGAGACTCCGGTAGACAACAATGGATACGACAAACTTGTATGGAAAGATACTGGAAATGACGCTTTCGTAGCAGGGGGAAAACTTGGCGCCCTGATTGAGCTTAGGGACGTTGATATCCGCAATGAAGTTCAGTCTTTGAATACAATGACAATGAACTTTGCAGATCTTGTGAACGACGTTCATAGAAACGCTTATGGTGCAAATAATGTTACCGGTCTGGATTTCTTTACCCAGAGGTCTTTCGTTGAAAATGTAAACGGAAATTTTGACCGCGACGGTGACGGAACTCTTGACCATTCATATATTTTCCGCTTTACAGGAACGACCCGCCTTGATATGCATGAGCAGATTGGTCTTGAAGGTGTAATGACTTTGAGCGGTCCTGAAGGATTTGTAAGGGTTGCATATCATCCTGCTGATACTGTGGAAGCTGTAATTAACCGCATAAATGATTCAAACGGTGAGGTGAAGGCTTATCTTGACAGGAACAATAATCTTGTCCTGAAGGCAACTACTGCACAGAACATTGAGAATCCGGATTTCGTTATTCGTCACGTGGAGGATTCTGGTTTCTTCCTTACAGGTTATGCAGGAATCCTCAGCGCAAGCGGAGAGGCAGGGGCCTATGATTATCAGAAAGCTGATGCTGTAAATGCGCTGAACGGCGCTCAGTTTGCAGTAAGCCCGGTGCTTAATCCTGCAGGCTATATTGAAGTGAACAAGACTATCAAAAATGACGTGCTCAGCGTTGCGGCTGCTTTCATGGACAATTCCGGAAATGTTAATTCTGGTGATGGCCGTGCTGCTGTTGAGATTGCGTCAATAAGAAATACAAAGGTCATGATTGGTCATGAAAAAACTTTTGACGATTACTTTGCTGACAGTGTTACTAATGTCGGTCTTAAAGGTGAGCAGGCAGAGACAAACTTGAACAGCCATATGGCCATGATGAATGACCTTCGTTCCCTCAGGGATTCAATAAGCGGAGTAAATATTGATGAGGAGCTTGCAGACATCCTTAAGTTCCAGCACGGATATAACGCGGCTGCAAAGTTCCTTACAGTTTGGGACAGCCTTCTTGATACAGTAATCAACCGGCTGGGCGTATAAATAAAGACTACTAATAAAATTAGAAGAGGTAAGATATGCACAGAATCAGTTCAAGAATGAACAATATGGATACTCAGAGCGCGCTCCGGCTGCAGGAAAGCCGCCTTAACAGGGCCAACAATCAGATCGGAAGCCAGCGTAAGATTCAGCAGCTTCGTGATGATCCTCTTGCAGCAGGCCATCTGGTCCGCTACCAGTCCTATCTTGACCGTGTAAATACTTTTGAAAAGAACGCTGCCACTCTTACAGATCAGTTTGCCCTTCGGGAAGGCTACATGAACAATTCCCTTGAGATCATGCAGCGTGTAAGGGAGCTTGCTATTACTGGTGCGAACGGTATTTATACAGACCAGGACATGCACGATATGGCTTCTGAAGTTGACGAGCTCCTTAAGGAACTGGTTCAGAATGCAAATGCCATTTCTTCTGACGGAAATTCAATCTTCGGCGGAACTAATATTAAAAGCACTGCTTTTGAAGTTGAGATGGGAACTGTAGAAGGTTCTGGTGTACCGCTCATTGAAAGCGTACGCTACAACGGAAATGTTGACGTAAACAGAATTGAAGTTGATGAAAATAAATATATGGAAGTTTGTAATGCCGGAAACAGGACTTTCTGGGCAGAGCAGCAGAGTATTTACGGCGGACGTGATGCGACAAGCTGGCAGGCCTCTCAGGACGGAATTATCAGCGTTGACGGTGTGCAGGTTTCGATAAACGCGGGAGACAATGTTTATGCTCTCGCTGCAAAAATCAATGAAAGTGGTGCTGCCGTCAGGGCTTCAATAGATCCTGTTACAAAAGGCCTTAATCTTGAGACAACAGATGCACGTCAGCTTTGGCTTCAGGATGTAAGCGGTTCTTCTCTGAACGAGCTTGGAATCATAAAAGACTCAAGCCAGAAACCTCCGTACAACATCGGAAACAGCGTACGTGTAAGCGGCGGCTCAATGTTTGATACTGTAATTGCTTTCAGAAACGCACTTTTGAAAGGTGATCATGAGACAATCGGCGGCCGTGTTCTTGGTGCCCTGGACAGCGGAATAAGCAATCTTGTTACCCGCATTGCAAAGTCCGGTTCTGAATATGAACGGGCTCAGCTGAGCGTACAGAGAAATTCTGCGACTGCCATTGCAGTAACACAGCAGATCAGCAGGGAAGGCGACCTTGACTTTACAAAGGCTGTTACTGACATGAAGATGCTTGACTACGCTTATCAGGCAACTTTGAGCAACGCAGGAAAAATGTATAGCAATACGCTTTTAAGAAGACGGTATGACAATGGCATTCTTTACAATGGCTATGTGTGAAATCTTCCACTCATTCAATATGCGTTCACAGCGTGGTTCAGCAGTTGCAATGCTCTTCAAGGGACACCAC
>JAFPCT010000164.1 GCA_017390125.1 Treponema sp. | reverse complement strand
TCGCCGACTACAAACATATGACGGCTGTCAGTAAGACGAATCATATCTACAAATTCACCACCAATGTTATGAGCAGGAACCATGATACAGCCGGCGTCCATTTTCGGATTATTCAGGATATCAATATTATCCTGAATGGAAGTAATAATCTGGCTGGACATGCGGAGCTCACGGTTTACAGTACCGATGATTTCCTTGTTGGAAATGTTTCGCATGTAGTAACCGAATACGAAGAAGTAAGAATACAATTTCTTGAATACATTAAGGTCGTATTCCTTGTAGTGCTCGTTGCTTTCTTTTATTCCAAGGAAAATCAAACCGTGGACGTCACGGCCTTCATTCAAAATAAAGAATGCATCCGATTTTGTTTCTGCAAAGAACTTTCTCAAGTCATCGCGGTATTCAGAAAGGTTGTTGTCCGAATCAATTTCAGAGAAAGCAATTACATTACGACCGTCGTTCAAAAGAGCCCGGCACAAATTTCCGAACCCCGAAAGCTGCTTGCTGCGCTTTTGAGAGGCGTACGCAAGCTCGAAGGTATCGTTACCACCGTTAATGTACACAGACATAGAAGATGTTTCTGCATTCTGCTTGAATATCTGGAACATTGTCTCCGCAATATCGTCCATTTCACCGCTGTAATCGATTGTCGCAAGAGCCTTCTCAAAAGCCACGGCGTAATCTGCCGAGTGACCAAGCTTTGACCTTGAGATAAGCAGACTGATTGAGTTTACAACAAAAATAATGATTACAGCACAGATAAAGGCTGCGATAACAAAAGCCGGTTTGCTCATGAGATACAGCGGATAAAGGAGCATGAACACGCCGCCCATTACAACAGCCGGAAGCAGGTACAATGCGATTGACTTTACAGTAAATGAAACAATGCTTCGTCCAGAAGGAGCGGAGTTCATCCTTGCGCCGTAAATGAAAATTACAAACATCGGAATATAAATTCCGTAATGAAGGATTGAGAACGCAGGAACATAACGGGCAGCAAGGTTAAGACAGAATGAAAGCAGCCACATTGAAAGAATTGCAATCACATAAATGTAACCCTTGTAGCGCTCAAGTTTCGTTGCTTTACGCTCATTCTGCAAAAGCATTACCAGAGCCATAAAACACGGAAAAGCATATTTGAGAACAAAGTTATAGACAGTTACCCAAGTCCAAGGGAAGAATTTTCTTGCCTCGACTGCAAAGACGTATGCAGAGCTGATTTCAATTCCGTTTACGTCAGAAATGCGTACATTCTTGAAATTGAACATTACAAAAATAAGAACGCATAACTGAAGAACAGTCTTTATAAAAACCGTAAGGGAAGTAGTATATTTCCATGCAAAGTACGGAAGGGCAAAAGCCGTATTCAAAAGCATGCACCCTTCCATTACGAAACAAAGTTTCAGCAAAGTTGAGAAAAGCATGGGCGTAGCTTTTCCGTGAAGCATCATGACAAACGTAAAGAAACTTACAGTTATTGCCATCAGCATAAGGTTTGCAATGACAGGATTTGTTCCGGCTTCATAGACATTTTCTTTTTTTTCTACCCTGAATGTTAAATAGACAAGGAACAATGCAAAAAATAAATTCAATATAAGAAAAATCATATCAGCCTACCTTTACAACCATCATTGTAATATCGTCGTGAAGTCTCTTGTCTCCGTTGTAGCGCATAATCAAATCAACAACAGCATCCACAAACTGCTGAGGTGTTTTTGAGGCGCTTTCCGTAAGTGTGTTCTTGAACAAATCAGTATCACCAAGCTCAACACCATCATCATCCATAACTTCAGAAACACCGTCGGTTGCAAGAAGAATGGTATCACCACGGAAAAGGCGCTGCTCACTTACAGCAACATCATCCATATCAATAATTCCTACAAGACTCGCGTTTGAAGTAAGGCTCTTGATTCGATAACCGTCCGGAGCACGGGTAAGAATAATCGGATCGGACATAGATGCATTGATGTATGAAATTTTCATTGCGTCTGTATCAACGATTCCAAGGAAAAGAACAGTATATTTATCCTGAAGGTGCATGTTTTTAATTGCCTTATCAACGGCTTTAATCATGCCCACAAGATCGTTTTTATTCTCAATGATTTTTACAGTATTCATTACAAGTCCCATGATAAGGGCAGCCGGCAAACCCTTACCGGAAACGTCTCCAAGCATAAGGAGCGTACGGCTTGAATCAATAGGAAGAACGGTATAATAGTCACCGGATACGTTTACCAGAGGACGATAGTATGCGGCGATCTTAAGATGAGGAATTTCCGGCATTTTGCGAGGAAGGAACGAAACCTGAACCTCTGCAAGCTGCTCCCATTCCTTTGTAAGGGAAGAAATTTCAGAAAGATTCGCAATGATTTTAGTCCTGTCGAAGAAGCGGCGGAACTCCTTGTAAAGACGGGAATAAATTGTCATGTCAAAAAGACGCGTATAACGGTTGAAAATAAAGCAGTGAATGCCGTTATAACATACAAAGAAACCACGGGCCTGCTTAAAATCAGATACAATGCCAAGCCGTTCTCCAAGGAAATAAAATCCGTCTTTCCATGAAAGCTCGAAATTCGAAGAAAGTTTTTCCCTGACCTCAGGGTAAGAAGAGATACGGTTAGGACTGTTGTACAGAACATAATTTTTCTGACGGTTCACAAGCAGTATGGAACAGTCAGCCTTTATTTCAAGAATGTCTGCAAAAGTCTTGTTAAGATCATCATAGGAATAGCAGAAACGAAGTTGCTCAATAAATTCCTCAATGTAGGACGTCTCACCGGACTCAAGATACTTCTTTCTGAGACGGACATTAATGTTACTTCTGATTACTGAGCCGGAAACAATGAATACAAGAAAAACCAAAGCAGGAACACCGGCAAGAATTACAGGAGAAGTATTAGCGGCATATCTCCGTACTAAAAAAAGGGAAATGAAAACCGACAGGAGCAGAACCGCGCCATATATTATAACGAAAGCCGCTTTTTTCCGTGTTTTATACATACACACCTCTTGTGTTTTAAATCAAACAGAATCAATTATAACATACATCGGCATATATTGGAAAAAAAATGAATTTTAATTTGGACGCGGTTCCTGAATCTCCTACTGCAGAGACGAAAGGTTCAGCAGTTTTGGAGCGGCTGTCGGATTTTCCTGCTCCATATACTTCTGCAGAAGCTCCTTCTGAGAGGAAGTAATCCGCTGCGGAATCTGAACCATGATTTTTACGTACAGATCACCGCGTTTTCCAGGATAACCTGTATAAGGAACGCCCTCACCTTTTATGCGGAGCAATTTTCCTGATGAAGTTCCTGCCGGAACTTTTATGGCAATTTTCTTACCGTCAAGAGAATCAATGGTTATGTCCGCACCAAGAACAGCCTGAGTAAATGAAACAGGTATGGCACAGTACAAATCCTGTGCATCCCGTTCGAACAGCGGATGAGAATCAACATGAAGGATTACAATCAAATCTCCTGCAGGTCCGCCATTTTCACCGGCATCACCCTGATGAGAAAGTGCAAAACGTTTTCCGTCATCAACTCCGGCAGGAATTGTAAACGTAATTTTCTTGGCTTTTTCCTGAACGCCTCGTCCGTTACAGTCGCGGCACGGTTTGTCAATTATCGTACCAGTTCCGTTACAATCCGGACATGGCTGCTGAACGGAGAAGAATCCTGCGCTGCGACGAATCTGACCAATACCGTTACAAGTAGGACAAGTCTTACGGCTTGCTCCAGAAGCACAACCAGTTCCTTTGCAGGATTCACAGGTTTCATTATGTTTGAAACGGATGTCAGCTTTTGTTCCGAACACTGCATCCTTAAAAGAAATGTTAAGATCATAGCGAAGGCTTGCTCCTTCTGCAGGACCAGACCTTCTTCTTGAACCAGAACGAGAGGAACCGCCGCCGAAAATATTGTCAAAAATATCGCCGAAGCCGCCGCCCATGCCTCCGAACAAATCAGAGAAATCATGGAATGCGTGAGAGTACTGGGCTCCCCCGCCGCCTCCGTTCATGCCGTCAACACCGGCAAAGCCGTACTGATCATAAAGCGGTCTCTTCTTTTCATCAGAAAGAACTTCGTATGCCTCTGTTGCTTCTCGGAATTTTTCTTCAGCTTCCTTGTCGCCAGGATTTCTGTCCGGGTGATATTTTACAGCCAGCTTACGATAAGCCTTTTTGATTTCGTCTTCCGAAGC
>JAFPCT010000017.1 GCA_017390125.1 Treponema sp. | reverse complement strand
GAAAAGACTCCGGTTTGCTTTGTAGGCGACTGGATGAGCCAGATTGCCCTGCCGGAATTTGTGGCAAAGAACCGGGAGAATGTTGCAGTTCATCTAAATCTTTGTGATTTTGAGGAATACAAGACTCCTCGGCTGGGCTTTGTTCAGTACACGGCACCGGTTATTCTTGCAAAAGCCGGAATTGAAAAGGAAAAAGGCTTTGCCTCTGTTGATGCAATTGCTGCCAGAATCATGGAAGCATTCCCTCCGCTGGAAAAGCCGGAAGTTCCTGCAGAAGCAGAAAAACCAGAAGCACAGGAGGAACAGAATGACGTTGAATGAGCTTGATACCTATTTCAGAAGTTTCTTAAAACCGGAAGATTATACCTCTGATGTCTCAAGAAATGGAATTCAGATTGAAAATTCTGCCCCTGATAAAAAGCAGATAACAAAAATTGCATTTGCCGTAGACGCCTGTGCCGAAACAGCCGAAAAAGCTGCTCAACAGGGAGCCGGACTGCTTTTTGTTCATCACGGCTTGTTCTGGGGCGACTGCGAAACTATTACCGGAGTTCACTACAAGCGTGTCGCTCCTTTTCTTAAAAATGACCTTGCGCTTTACGCCTGTCATATTCCGCTGGATGCGAACAATCCCTGCGGAAACAACTATGGGCTTGCTTCCCGCATTGGCCTGCAGAAGACAGAGCCTTTCGGTGAATGGCGCGGCATGACGATTGGAGTAAAAGGTGAGCTGCCGGAACCTCTTTCCGTTGACCAGCTTACGGAAAAAGTTCTTGCACCGGGGGAAAAGCCTCTGGCAGTCCTTAAGTTCGGAAAGGATAAAGTTCGGACTGTCGGAATTATCTCCGGCGGCGCTGCAGATGATGTGTACATGGCAGTTGAGCAGAATCTGGACGCATACATTACCGGCGAAATTGGGCACAGCCTTTATCATTATGTAAAAGAAGCCGGAATTAATTTTATTGCCGGCGGACATTACCAGACAGAAACTGTGGGGGTTAATCTGGTAAGGGAAAAAGTTGAGAAGGAATTAGGATTGGAAACAGTATTTATAGATGTTCCAACTGACCTATAAAATTAAAATAAAAGGAAAAAATATGGAAAAGTTTGATAAAAAACTGCTTGTTCCCTTTGCTCTTACACTTTTTGTAATCATTGCGGATCAGATAACAAAGGCTCTCATCGTAAAATACATTGAGCCGTGGACAATCGGGGCTTCATTTTTTGGAGATTTCCTGCAGATCATTCACGTAGCGAACAAGGGAGTTGCTTTCAGCATGGGATATTCACTTCCGCTTGTACTGCGCCGTTTATGTTTTGGTCTTGTTCCTCTTGTAGTAATGATTCTTGTAATTACCGTTTATTTCCGGAACAAGGAATTTTCAGAACTCCAGAGGTGGGCTATCTGCGGAATTGTCGGCGGTGGCTTTGGAAATCTCATCGACCGCTTTTTCCGTGCAGAAGGCGTAATTGATTTTATCGACGTTAAATTTTATGGAATTTTTGGATTGAAACGCTGGCCTACATTCAATGTTGCTGATATGGCAGTCGTAATCTGCGGAATCCTTCTGATAGTTTCATTTATTTTAGTTTATTCAAAGGAAGGAAAAAAGAATGCGTAAAATCGGAATTATAGGTGCAATGGAAGTTGAAGTTTCCATTCTAAAAGATGAAATGGCAAAAAATGGCGGCGTAAAGCAGTCTGAGAACGGAAGCCTTGTTTTTTATGAAGGCTCGCTGAAAGGAATGAATGTTGTTGTAGTAAAAAGCGGTGTGGGAAAAGTAAATGCTGCTTTGTGCGCTCAGCGGCTCATCCTGCAGTACGGTGTTGATGCAGTAATCAATTCAGGAATTGCCGGTGCAATGGCAAAGGAACTGAAAGTTTTTGATATGGTTGCTTCTACTGACGCTGTTTACCATGACGTTGATGCAAGCCTGTGGGGCTACAAGGTGACTCAAATTCCCCAGATGAAAGTAAGTGAATTCCCTGCTGACAAAACTCTTGTTGATGCCGCATTGAAGGCTTTTGCAGCAAGCAGCGGGGCAAAGGAACACAAGATTATTACAGGGCGGGTTGCTTCCGGCGACCAGTTCATTGCAGCTGCTGCTCTTAAAGCAAAGATTGAGGCAAATTGTGCTCCTGCCTGCGTTGAAATGGAAGGGGCTGCAATTGCCCATGCCTGCTACATGAGCCAGATTCCGTTCCTTATTTTGCGCTGTGTTTCAGACAATGCAGATGCAAGTGCAGAGACAACATATAATTTCAACGAAAAGACTGCCGCAGAAGCAAGTGCTGCTGTTGTTCTGGGAATTCTTGAAATTCTTGCTGCATGACAGGTTTTAGCGCATGAATTTAATTTCGAAATTTAAAGAAAACGTTTCCTCTGTTCTGCCGGTAATGCTGATTGTACTTGTGCTTTCATTTACTGCAGCGCCTTTAGGTTTTAATCTTATTGCCAGATTTTTGCTGGGCGGATTCCTTCTGATTTTGGGATTAACTTTTTTTCTTCTTGGCGTAGACATTGGTATTCAGCCTATTGGCGAACAGAGCGGTGCGGCCCTTGCCAGCCGGCGAAGTCTGCCTCTGCTGCTCGGCATTTCCCTTTTGATTGGCTTTCTTGTTACTGTCGCTGAGCCGGACATTCAGGTTTTTGGCGACCAGATTCACAGTGTGTTTTCTGTAGTGAACAAGACTCATCTTGTATTTATGATTGCACTGGGAGTGGGACTTTTCCTTTCCTTCGGGCTTTTCCGTACAATCATAAGCATGAACCTCAAGCTTACGCTGCTTTTCTGCTATGCGGGAATTTTCGTCCTTGCTTTTATTGCTCCTTCTGCCATGAGGGGAGTTGCATTTGATTCCGGTGGTGCTACCACAGGACCTATGACTGTTCCTTTCATTCTTGCCTTGGGCGTCGGCGTTTCAAACGTTCGTGCCGGAAAAAACAACGGCAGCGGTGAAAGCTTTGGTCTTACAGGAATTACTTCTGTGGGCCCGGTGATTGCAGTTCTTGTGTATTCAATTATTCTCAGCCGTAATGGTTTTGAAAGCACTGGTCTTTCAGGTGGAGCAGACGCTGCAGCAGAAGCCGGTCTCAGCATTTTTGCGGAGCTTCTTCCTCACGCATTTTACGAGGCTGCAGTTTCCATCCTTCCTGTTGTCGTAATGCTGATTTTCTTCCAGATATTCCTTTTCAGGCTTCCGCCACACAAGCTTATCAGGATTTCAATCGGACTTGTCTACAGTTTTCTGGGACTTTCGATTTTCCTGCTTGGCGTAAACGGCGGATTCATTGCGGCCGGTTCAAAACTGGGGCTTATTCTTGGTACAAAGGCTAGTACGCTAGGCGGCTTCTGGTCTGTGCTGCTCATTTTAACAGGTCTTGTTCTTGGGGCTGTAGTTGTATGTGCAGAACCAGCCGTATGGGTTCTTACAGAACAGGTTGAAAACCTTTCCGGCGGTGCGATCAAAAGAAAACTCATGCTTGTGTTCCTTAGTGTCGGGGCAGCGATTGCCATTGCCCTTGCAATGTGGCGCGCTCTTTCCGGATTCAATCTTATGTATCTGCTTGTTCCAGGTTATGCAGCCGCCCTTCTGCTCATGATTTTTTCTCCTCAGCTTTTTACTGGAATTGCCTTTGATTCCGGCGGAGTTGCTTCCGGTCCAATTACTTCTACATTTGTGCTTTCGTTTACAATCGGCGCAAGCTCAGCTTGTACAGGAAACAGCGATTCTTTCGGAGTAATTGCTCTGGTTGCCATGACACCGCTGATTGCGATTCAAGTGCTGGGAATCATTTATAACAAAAAATTGAAAAACATAAATAAAGACGTTCAAAAAGGAGGTGAGCAGTAATGTCTGCCTTTAATTTGATAATTGGAATCGTGCCTCGGGGAAGCGCGGAACTTCTGACTCATGCGGCTGTTGAGGCTGGTGCCGGCGGCGGAACAATTTCCAGAGGAAAAGGAACGGCTGCAAATTCATTCCTGCAGATTCTTGGACTTGCAGATTCTGACAAGGATCTGGTTTATGTTCTTGTCTCCGATGAAACTACAGAAACAATAATGAATGCAATGATTGCCGCCGCTTCGGAAAAGAAACAGCCTTTCGGCATTCTTTTTACACTTGGCGTTAATTCTTTTATGCGAACTGGAATTATTTCCGGTAAGGACGTGTCTGATATGGAAACGACTCATCAGTTGATTACAGTAATTGTGAATA
Organism: Treponema sp.; assembly: GCA_017390125.1. Taxonomy (GTDB): domain Bacteria; phylum Spirochaetota; class Spirochaetia; order Treponematales; family Treponemataceae; genus Treponema_D. The sequence goes on along the minus strand of JAFPCT010000017.1, from coordinate 5,202 downwards.
AAGGTTTTGCAGATGATACTATGGCTGCAGCAAGAAAAGCTGGTGCCGGCGGCGGAACAATCATGAATGCCCGGGGAACAGCTCGTCCTGGCGAAGAAACTTTCTTCGGAATGGATATTGTTCCGGAAAAAGATATGATTTTGATTCTTGCGGAAAATGCAAAAGTTCAGCCGATTTTGGATGCAATAAAAGCTTTGCCGTGTCTTGAAAAACCTGGAACCGGAATTGCCTTTGCATGCCCGGCTGAAAATTTCACTGTTCTTGGAAAGAAAAAATAATATGGCTGTAAAGGATCAGGTTCTTCAGGTTCTGACTTCTACTCAAAATCTTCAGGGTTTTGTTTCCGGAGAAGAACTTGCCCAGCGCTGTGGCGTAACCCGGGCTTCTGTCTGGAAAGCCGTTGAAAGCCTGCGCAGCCGTGGTCTGAAAATTGAGGCCGTAACGAACAGAGGTTACAGGCTTCTTGAAAACAATACTTTCAGCGCGGAAGGAATTTCTGCCTTTCTTGCAGATAAAAGCGCAAACATTGTTTTTTTTGAGACGATAGATTCAACCAATACGGAGTCCAAGAGGCGCCTTGCAGTTACAGAAGCCCGCAAACTGCATAAAACCTGCGTGGTTGCAGCAGAACAGACTGATGGACGGGGAAGACTGGGCAGAAAATTCGTATCTCCTCAGAAAAGCGGAATCTACCTTTCAATAATTTATTCATGCCGGACTGTGGCTAATCCTGCTGTGTACACGGCCAGCACCGCCGTGGGAGTTTGCCGTTCAATTGAAAAACTGTTCGGAACGGAAACCAAGATAAAATGGGTAAACGACATTTTTTTGCAGGGCAAAAAGGTTGTGGGCATCCTTACGGAAGGAGTTACCGATTTTGAAACTGGCATGATTGAAGCCGCCATAATTGGAATCGGAATAAATATTCTGAATAATCCTCTGCTGCCCCAGGATGTTGCGGGCGGTTTGCTTTCTGAAAATGAGGACAGCGCCGCAAAACGCAATGAGCTTGCGGCTTCTGTAATTACGGAAGTCTGTGCAATTCTTGACGGCGGCGAAAAATCTGTGAAGGAAGCCATGAAGGAATACAGGAATCGGTCCTTGTTGTTGGGGCGTACTGTAGAAGTTTCGCCTGTGATCGGACAGACTGAAAATAATTTTATCTGCACTGTAAAAGACGTTACTGATGACGCTGGTCTTCTGGTTGTCATGCCTGACGGCACAGAAAAAGTTTTACAATGCGGAGAAGTTTCTATTCATTCTGAAAAAATGTGTTATAATGAATAGATAAAATGAAACGGAGTTTTTTCTATGAGTGACGATTTTGCTTCTTCTATTGATGCTCTGCTTGCAGATATAAAAGATGAGACTAGACATGAAGATGTAAGCATAGATGAATTTGAACCTTCTGATGGAAAAAAGTTTGATATGGAGGCTTTCTCCCAGAAAGCAATGAGCTCCGGTTTGTCAGCAAATAAAGGTTCCGCTGGGAAAAAATCTATTCATCAGGTAGATCTGAGCGTAAAAGAGTTCAGTGAGATTACAGAGCTTGTTTCGGAATTTCCGACTGATATTTTTGAAGACAAGTCATATTATAAAATTGCCCTTACCGGCGAAAACCAGTCTGCACAGCGATTGCATCTGGTTCTTTCAAAATACCTTACAAGCCAGGATCCGAAAGACCGAACGGTTTTCCGACAGCAGATTATTTCTGCCTACTGGGAGCTGTTCCGCGGAATGGCGCCGAAAATGGCAGATGTTAATTTGCCTAAGCCAAAAAGAATGCTTGTCAGGTTCGGTGTTCTGCTTCCTTCGCTTTTCCGCCCTGAACAGAAGCAGTTCTTCTCAAAGATTTTTTATGAGAATCGCACTGGTGAGCCGGTTCTTTATGTAGATGAATGGTTCATGGAAATAGCCTCCGGACGGCTTTCAAATTCCATGACTGATGAAAAACGCACCCCTCATAAGGCAGCTACTCCTGAGGAAGCAGCTACTATGGAGCAGACAAGGCTTCAGCAGCTTCAGCAGAAGAACTCCGGTAAATTGCAGAGTGCGGAAAACCTGCTCAACATAAAGGAAAACGAGCGGTCAATGCTTGAGCTGGAGCTTAAGGATAGGGTTGAGATTCTTTGTACCCACAGTCCTGTTTTGGGAAGCGAACCTCATACGCAGCCTTATACTGATACTCAGCAGAGGCTTTTTGCTGAAATTACAGACCGTCTTCATAAACTTTCAAAGAACGGTAAGGAACTTGCCCGCTGTCTTAAGGATTATGAGGAAGCAAAGGGCATTTATGCCAGCGTAGAGAGCAAACTTGTAGACGGGTCTCAGAAAATTCAGGCTGCCGATACAACTGCTGTAAATACTGAATATGAAACGGTCCGCCAGATGGCAAAGATGACCGTAGGACGCCAGGGAAACCAGTTCCCTCTGTTCACCCGGGAATTCTACCACTGTATGGAAAAAGGAACCGGTACCCGCGAAAACGTAATTGAGCTTTTGCGCTGGGTTGAATCAATTGATCCGGGGGCATTCTGCCGCATCCACAAAAATGTTCCGAACCGCATTCCGCCTTATGTTCTGCTTATTCCTACTTACGGTGACCGCGGATTCTGCTGGGAACCGTTCGACCGATATAACCGTGTAACCAGCCGCGGACGAATTGTAATCCCTATGTATCCGCGAGATTTGAAGATTGCCGTTCTTACTGCCGTTGCCGATTTGCGATGGCAGGTAGCAAAGGAAAAGGCTTCCTACTACTGGATGGAAGAAGGTCTTACAGGTCAGTATTATCAGTACATTGACCGTCAGAAGCTCAAGGGCGATTTGAAGGCATTCTTCATTGAAGATTACGTTCTCTGGATGACAAAGGAATCAAACGGAGTTCAGCGTCTCGATAAGGAAGTTCGAGGAATTTTCTGGCGAAATATGCCGTTCCCGGATGCCCTCAAACAGGAGCTCCGAAAGCGAAGTCTTGTTTATGATGAGCTTTGTATCAAAGACAACAACCGTGCAATGAGTGATGGATATTGATAGGCAGCAGCTGTTCAGAACGCTACTGAAATGGAAAATTCCCACGGGAAAAAGCAGTGGTTTTTAATGGAAAAAGAATGGTTTGAAAATGAAAATTTCTGGCAGGATTACGCTCCTGTCATGTTTGATGAGACTCACTGGGCAGAAGCCCATGGCGTTGCAAAGGCCGTATGCGAATTTGCCCGCCTTTCAGAAAAAGCAAAGATTCTGGATGCAGGCTGTGGTCCTGGAAGAATAAGCGTTGAGCTTGCTCTATTGGGCATGGACGTTACCGGCGTGGACATAATTCAGTCGGAGCTGGATGCCGCCCTTGAGACTGCGAATGCAGAAGGGGTGGAGCTCACGTTGAAAAAAGCAGACCTTCGGACTTTCTGCGAGCCGGAAAAATATGATGCGGCCGTAAATCTGTACACGTCTTTCGGCTACTGTGACAGCGAAGACGAAGACCTTGAGATTCTTAAGAATATTTTTGCCTCGCTAAAGAAAGGCGGAACGTTTATCCTTGAAACTACAAGCCGGGAAACTGCAATTTTGAATTTTACTGCCGGAGAAGAATTTTACCGCAGCAGCATAAAGGTCATAACGGAATTCTCTGTAGAAGGTGCCTGGGAAGGGTTGGATTCAAAATGGACTTTGATTCTGCCTGACGGCAAGAAAATCGTTCACGAATTCGTTCAGCGTCTGTATTCTGCAGCTGAGTTAAAAAAGAAACTTCTGCAGATTGGATATTCTTCTGCAGAAGTTTACGGCGGCTATGATAAGCGGCCTTACGACCAGAATGCGGCAACCATGGTAATCATTGCACGCAAATAGTATTTTTGTAAGACTGATTATTCAGCGTCTTTTTTAGGCAGGACCAGGTTCAGAATGATTGCAATGATGAATACTACTGCAACACAGTTCTGGGCGAAAACGCTTTTTATCATTTCCGGGAAAATATCGAACATACCGGTTGCCTGTGTGAATCCCAGACCAATGCTCAGTGAAAGGGCTGCGATGTTCATGTTTCTTGTTGTGTAGCCGCATTTTCCAAGCATTTTAAGACCAGCAATGACAATCATACCGAACATCATGATTGTACATCCGCCCAGAACAGCATGAGGAACAGTTGTCAGAAGAGCGGCGAACGGCGGGAAAATACCTGCGATAATCATGATTATGGCACCGGTTCCAATAGTGAATCGGTTTACTACTTTTGTCATTGCAACAAGACCGATATTCTGGCTGAAAGAAGTGATTGGTGTGCAGCCGAAAAGTCCTGCAATTGAGCTGATGAAGCCGTCTACGGCAAGAGAGCCGGAAATTTCTTCTTCTTTTACTTCACGGTTAAGACCGGTTTCCGCAAGTGCAGAAGTGTCTCCGATTGTTTCTGTGGCTGAAACCAGATAAATTACAACCATTGAAATGATTGCGGCAAAATTGAAGTTCGGTTTAAACGGAAGGAATGCAGGAAGGGCAATGATTTTTGTGTTTTCAAGAGCAGAAAAATTAACTGCACCAAGACAGATTGAAAGAACGTATCCGATTATGAGTCCGAAGAGAACAGAAATTACCTTAAGGTAACCTTTTGTCGTGATTGTAAAGATAAGGCAGGAAAGAAGGGTTACAGAACCGATGATCCAGTTTCTTGCAGAACCGAAATCAGCAGAACCAACGCCACCGGCAAAAGAATTTGCTCCAACCGGAAGCAGTGAAAAGCCGATTGCTGTTACAACAGTTGCAGCAACGATCGGAGAAATGATCTTGATCCAGTATTTTGCAAACAGCCCCAGAATGCCTTCTACAAGACCTCCTACGATTACACAGCCGATGATTGTTTCATAACCGTATGAATTTCCGATTGAAATGGCACAGCTTAAGAATGTAAAGCTTACGCCCATAACGATAGGGAGCTTTGAACCGAGTTTCCAGATTGGACAGAGCTGAAGCAGTGTTCCAAGACCGGCAATAATCATTGCATTCTGTACAAGACGAGCGGAAAGATTTGCATCCAGACCGCAGGCTCCTGCCAGAATTATCATAGGTGTAATGTTTGCGACAAACATTGCAAGTACGTGCTGAAGTCCTACAGGAATTGCCTTTCCGAGAGGGACTTTTCCGTCAAGTTTGTAGATGTTGTCTGCACTTGCGTTTTTCATGATATCTCCTTGTAAGATAAAAGTTTATTAT
>JAFPCT010000016.1 GCA_017390125.1 Treponema sp. | reverse complement strand
CTGAATGTGAGGGTTTTCTTTTCTGCTGACGAAGCGGCAGCAGAACTTTTTTTTGAACAGCCTGTGAGGGCAGCCACAAATGCAAGTACAAGTCCAATACCAAAAATTGTTTTTTTCATATAAAGCCTCCTAGCTTTTATTTATGTTCCCGAATCTTTCGGGAGATTGCGTTGCCTGCCCCCTGAATGAGCTGGACAATCACAATTAAAATAACCACTGTAAAACTCATTAACGGAGTATTGAATTTTTCATACCCATAAGTTAATGCCAGATCTCCGATTCCGCCGCCACCTACATACCCTGCCATTGCACTGGCTCCAAGCAGACCGATTGTTCCTGTAGTCAGGGCAAGTATTATTGAAGGAAGTGTTTCAGGCAGAAGGAAATGAATTACAATCTGCCAGGTTGAGGCACCCATAGCCTTTGCCGCCTCTATTATTCCCCCGCTTACTTCCAGCAGGCTGTTTTCCACAAGACGCGCCATATAGGGCGTAATGTAAAAAATCAGCGGAACAAGAGCCGCACGGCTTCCGATTGTCGTTCCTATGATTGCCCGTGTAAAAGGCATTATGGCAACAAGCAGGATTACAAAAGGAACGCTCCGCACGATGTTTATTATTCCGTTCAAAAGGGAATAGATTATTACGTTCTGCTTAAGTCCGCCTCGTCTTGTAAGGAACAGCAGGACTGCAAGAAGAATTCCAAAGATACTTCCCAAAAGGAGAGCCCATCCGATCATGTAAAGAGTCTGCTCACCGCAGAGAAGGAGCCTCTCTATTTTTACGCCGAAAATCTTTGCATTCATTTATGCCGCCTCCAGTACGTTTCGTATTATTTCAGAAGAATCAATAAGAGCCTCTGCTTTACTGATGTTCTCCTCATTTCCAATCAGCTGAACAATAAATACGCAGAATACTGTATCCTGCATTTCCTCAACATTGGCACAGAGGATATTAACCTCCACGCCCTCAATCCGGCATATTTCTGCAATGACCGGCTTTTTCACAGAATCACCCACAAACTTGAGCCTTTCAATTCTGAAGTTTCTTCCGTCATTTCTTACGATATTAAGAATGCTCTGCGGAACCTTTTCATTGAAAACGCTTGCGACAAACTGCTTTGTAAGGGCTGCCTCAGGATTTTTGAAAACTTCCACAGAATATCCTTGTTCTATAACCCTGCCCCCCTGCATAACCGCAACTTTATTGCATATCTGCTGTATTACCTGAATCTGGTGGGTAATCAGAAGAATGGTAACTCCCATTTCCCGATTTACTTTTTTAAGCAGCTCCAGGATCGAATTAGTAGTCTGAACGTCAAGAGCGCTGGTCGCCTCATCGCAGAGCAGAATTGACGGATTTGTTGCCAGTGCCCGGGCAATTCCCACCCGCTGTTTCTGACCGCCGCTGAGGTTTGAGACATAAGTTCCGGCCTTTTCCTCAAGCTCGACAAATGAAAGAACCTTCTCGACCCTGGCCTTTATCTCTGCCTTCGGAAGATGCTGCAGAATCAGCGGCAACGCAACATTGTGCCAGACTGTCTTTGATTCAAGCAGGTTGAACTGCTGAAAAATCATTCCTATCTTCCTGCGGAGGAATCGGAGGCTTTTGTTCCTGAGCCCCGCCAGGTTTTCGCCGTCAACGCTTACAGTTCCTGAAGTCGGAACTTCAAGTCTGTTCACCATACGGATAAGAGTGGATTTTCCAGCTCCGGAAAGTCCGATTATTCCGTAGATGTCTCCCTTCTCAACGTTCAGGGAAACGTCATTTACAGCACGGAGAGTTCCTGACCTGCCGGTAAAATCTTTTGTAACATGCTCAAATCTGATCATTTTTTTTCTCCTGCATAAGTTCCTTCCGACAGGAACCACAATGCGTATGAGGCATATAGCGCAGATCCATAAATCAGGGAATCTTCGTCTACGTCAAAATTAACGCTGTGAACTGGATTTAAGGTTCCCCGTTTTTTTTCATTTGAAGTGCCGAGATAAGCGTAAGTTCCCGGAACCGTCTGAATGAAATCTGCAAAATTGTCTCCACCAAGGGAAAGAGCCCTGTCTCTGGTTGTATGACCTTCTCCGAACACTCTGTCAATTACATCCTTTACTTCTTCAGTAACGGCAACATCGTTGTAAACTACCGGGCAGAATTCATCCCATTCAATCTGAACCTTACCGCCGTAAAGAGCTGTTATCTGCTGAACTACGTTCGTAACCTGCTGCTTTATGAACCCACGGCTTTCATTTGAAATGGTTCTGGTAGTACCTTCCAGTTCTGCTGATTCTGCAAGGGCATTGTATGTTGTTCCGGCATTAAGTTTTCCCACGCCGATAATGACCGGTTCCACAGGAGAGGTCCGGCGGGTAACGATTGCCTGAAGGGCAACGACAATCTGGCTTGCGATGTAAAGAGCGTCGACTCCAAGCTGAGGCGCAGAAACATGACTTGATTTTCCCTTTACATGAATCTTGAACTGATCCACCGCGGCATTATTCAGGGCTGGTTTTACGCCCACTGTTCCAAGGGGAAGGTCAGGAGCCGTATGCAGTCCAAATACTCTTGAGACACCTTCAAGAACTCCGGCGGAAATGAAATCCCCTGCGCCTTTGCCGATTTCCTCAGCAGGCTGGAACACAAGCCGGATTTCACCTGTAAATTGATTTTTCAAACTGGAAAGGATTTTTGCAGCTCCCAGCAGACTTGCTGTGTGGACATCGTGTCCGCAGGCGTGCATAACGCCATCTGTCTGAGAACGGTAAGGAACGTCATTCTGCTCCTGAACAGGAAGCGCATCTATATCCGCACGAAGCAGAACTGACAGGCTTTTTGCCGAAGCAGATGTTCCGCGGATAATGCCAAGGACTCCTGTTTTTCCGATTCTTTTATAGTCGATGCCGAAAGAATCAAGCTCATGCTCTATGAGTTCTGCTGTACGGAATTCATTCAGACCGAGCTCTGGATGAGCATGCAGATCCCGGCGGAGTTTTACAAGATAATCATAATCGGAAGCAGAAAGTTCCTTTATCTTAGAAAGTTCTATTTTTTCACCCATAGAGCAACCTCGTTCATCTAAAAGATGTCTTAGTTATACATTTTTTCTATGGGTGTGCATAATATTTGTTTTTTATCATGGGCTATAGCATAAAACTATAACTAAACCCAGGTCTCAAGCGTCTTCCACTTTTTGTCGCGGCTCTGCTCAATCACTGAAATATCCTCGTCTGTAAGGTGACGGAATCTTGTCTGCTTCTTGAGATAGTCTGCTACAGGAGTGAATTCTTTAGGCTTGTAGTTCAAGGTGAATTTTCCATCCTGATATTCTGCCAGATACCAAAGTCCTGACTCAACGACGTCCCGGGCAATTTCAATTGTTTTGTCCGTTGAAATTCCCCAGCCTGTAGGACATGGCGCAATGATATGGATGAATTTTGTTCCGCGGATATTCTTTGCCTTCTCAACCTTGTTCAAAAAGTCCGGAATATTTCCGATTGAAGCGGTTGCGGCATAAGGAATGTCATGGGCAGCAACAATCTCGAACATATTCTTCTTAGGGCGTATGTTTCCCCGGATGTTTTTACCAGCAGGAGTAGTTGTAGTTCGTGCACCGAAAGGAGTAAGTCCGGATTTCTGTATACCGGTGTTCATGTATGCCTCATTGTCATAGCAGATATACAAAATATCGTCATTGCGGTCAATCGCACCTGAAAGAGCCTGAAGTCCGATATCAGCCGTTCCGCCGTCTCCGGCAAAACCAACTGCCTGAAAATCCTTTATTCCCTGTACTCTGAGCCCCGCTTCAATTCCAGTAAGGACGCTGGCAGTAGAGGCAAAAGGAGTGATAAGGGCGTTGTTTCCAAAACAAAGCTGCGGATAGTTGAATGCTACCGCACTCATACAGCAGGCAGGAACAGCGGCAACGGACCGTTCGCCAAGCACCTTGAGCGCCATACGAACAGCAAGGCTTCCTCCGCATCCGGCACAAGCTTTATGTCCATAAAAATATTCCTGTTCATCCAAATTTCTTGCGTTTAATGCCATATCGCAGCCTCCTATGCCTCTTCGTCTATTCCAAGGAAACGAACCTTGTTGTCAGGTGTCTTCAGATCTTCAAAAATCTGATTGATTTCCTCTTCGCTGATGTTCCTGCCGCCAAGGCCACCCACATAGTTCTGGGACGGAATCTGAATTCCACCTTCAAGAAGGGCTGAGTTTACGTTTGTATATACTGTACCTTCGCTACCAAATGAAATGTCTTTTTCAAGAACAGCAATGCTCTTTACGTTTTTGAGAGCAGCCGCAATTTCTTCTTTCGGGAAAGGACGCATGTAGCGGATTTTCAAAAGTCCTGCTTTCTCACCCTGCTCACGCTTTCCATCAACAATCTGTTTTACAAGACCTGCAATGCTTCCCAAGGTTACGATCACACGCTCTGCGTCTTCTGTCTTATATTCTTCAATCAAGCCTGTATAGCGGCGTCCGAATACTTTTTCAAAACGATCTTCGGCTTCCTTGATGACAGCCTTTGCATTCAGCATGCCCCTGTGCTCTTTATACTTGAAAATATAATTGACAGCCGGACCGCCGGTAAACGCAAGGTTCCGCGGAGTGTCCAAATCCATCTTGTTCTCTGTTTTGTACACAGGAAGGAATTCATCTGCCTGCTCAGCAGTCGGAATGTCTACTACCTCATATGTATGAGTAAGGACAAATCCGTCAAGGTTCGCCATAAAAGGAGTCTGAACTGCCTGATGCTCCGCAATGTAGAAACTCATGAGAGCAAAATCAAGGGCTTCCTGAGCATTTTCTGCGTATGCCTGAATCCAGCCGGTATCTAGAAGACAGAGGCTGTCCCGCTGGTCACCGTAAATGTTCCAAGGAAGAGCTGTCGAACGGTTTGCGTTCATCATTACAACCGGAAAACGTCCTCCTGCAACATAAGGAAGAACTTCTGCCATGTAAAGGAGACCCTGGGAACTGGTTGCAGTAAATGCCCTTGCTCCGACAGAACTTGCTCCGAGAGCACAGGAAAGAGCTGAATGTTCACTTTCAACGTGAATGAATTCAGCCTTCAGGCTTCCGTCCTCTACAAATTCACTTAATTTTTCAACAACAATTGTCTGCGGTGTAATCGGATATGCCGAAATAACCTGAGCACGTGCAAGACGTACTCCGTACGCAAATGCCTCGTTTCCAGATAGAAATGCCCTTGCCATACTGTACTCCAAATATAAAAACTTATGGGTTTATTTTTCTTCTTCCATGGTTATTGCCTGCACTTTGCAGATATTTTTGCAGATGCCGCAGCCTTTGCAAAAATCATAATCCACGGAAACTTTTTTATCTTTTTTGAATATTACACCGTCAGGGCAGTACAGGTAGCACTGAAGGCAACCTACACATTTTTCTTCATTTACCACAGGGCGGAAATTTCGCCAGCCGGCATTCTTTGTAACAAGGAAACCTGCTTCATAAGCTGCAGCTTCCGGAATTTCCTCAAAGCTTACCGGGTTTGAATCTCTCAAATAGGGTTTTACAACTGGCATACAAAATCTCCCGAAAACTAAGCGCTTTTTCTGGCCTCAAAGACAGCCTTTACTTCTTCGCAGGCAGCTTTGATTACAGCAATATTTTTATCCTGAAGTTTTGGAGCCATATTAGAGCGGACAGCAGACTCAATATCTGCAAGAGTAATGTCGCTGAACAGGGCTGCAAAAGCACCAATCATTGCAGTGTTTGTAATAGGCAGGTGAAGGATTTCTTCTGCGATTGAAACTGCATCTACAGCAATGATTCTAGGATCAGAAAACTTTTTCTTTGTTGCAATGATAATCTTTCCGTTTTCATTGATCTGATTGAACGCATCTTCTGAAAAAAGCGTGTCATCCAGGAAAATTACAAAATCCCCACGGCTGATCTCACTTCGATTGCCGATGGGCTTTGAGTCAAGTTTTGTAAACGCACGGATTGGTGCACCGCGGCGTTCCGGTCCGAAAGAAGGAAAAGCCAGAGAATAGCTTTCTGAATCCTTTAACGAGAATGCGCTTCCCAAAAGACGGCTTGCAGTAAAAGCTCCCTGTCCTCCGCGTCCATGCCATAAAATCTGTGTCATACTTTCCTCCTGATAAAACACTTGCATAGTGCAATCAATCTATGCTCAAGAGAGTATCAATTTTTACAGATGTGTTCTAATATAACTTTTTTATATGAAGGTATAGGAAAAAACTATCAGCACAGACTTTAATAAAACAGCCGGACACAGCCTTTCAAAACCGGTGTATTTTTTATTTATATCCAATATAATGAGCAGAATGGAAAATTATCAGAAAGAAACGGAAAAAATCATCTCATCCTTCAAGCCCGGGGAAAAGCCCTCACTGCTTCTGCATGCCTGCTGCGGCCCCTGCTCTTCCTATGTACTTGAATATCTTTCTTCCGTTTTCAACATAACTGTCTTCTATTATAATCCGAATATTTTCCCGAAAGAAGAATACGAAAGGCGACTCAAGGAACTGAAAAACTTTCTGCCGCGATTTCCTGCAGCATTCCTTCACAAAGTAAAGCTTGTTGAATGCAGCTACGATCCTGAAGAATTTTATTCTGCACTGGACATAAAGGACCAGCCTGAACTGGCGGCGGAAGAGGAAAAAGGAGAGCGATGCAGGAGATGCTATCTGCTCCGCATGGAGAAAGCCTGGAAATATGCAGAGGACAAGGGCTTTGACTGGTTTACCACGACACTGAGCATCTCCCCTTTCAAGGATGCTGAAAAAATAAATGCCATAGGAAAACAACTGGAAGCCAAGACTTCCGGGAAGGGCCTGCGCTTCCTTACCTCCGACTTCAAGAAAAAAGGCGGCTTCCAGCGAAGCCTGGAGCTTTCTGCTGAATACGGACTTTACAGGCAGCAATACTGCGGATGTGCCTTCAGCAAGAAAAATACTGAGGAAGCCAGAAAGGCCGCCGGACAAAAAAAATCGGGGCTGTCCGAAAATGAGCATCCCCTGAACCAGTCAAACTAGATTTCGTATGTAAGTTTGCGTTCGTCAATAATTCGCTTTGATTTGTGTTCGCTTCGTGTGTTAAGCTCGCCGTCTTTGTGAACTACAACACTTGAAGGTTTTACACCAATTCGCCCCTTGAGGGCTGCGCTTGTGAGTGCTGCAACTTCCTCGTCTGTCTTTGAACTTGAGCTTGCCTTTTCTACTTCTACAGAATATTTGCAAGTAAAGTCCTTTTCGAAAATGCGGATAAGGTATTCACCAGTCAAATCCTTTTCATCGCGGATTACAGCTTCGATGTCGCTTGGGAATACGTTTACAGCACTTACGATGAACATGTCGTCCTTGCGGCCAAGTACATGGATTCGTCCGTGTGTACGTCCACACTTACATGGAGCAAGGTCAATGCGTCCAATATCACCTGTTCTGAAGCGGATGAGCGGGCGGGCATGCTTTCTCAATGTTGTGAATACAAGTTCTCCAGTTTCTCCCGGTGGAAGAACTTCTCCAGTCTTAAGGTCAACTGTCTCTACAAGAATGTGGTTTTCGGCAATGTGGAGACCGTCATGATATTCACACTGAGCTGCACAAGCTCCGAAAATATCGCTCAAACCGTAGAAGTCAAAAACTTCTGCACCCCAGATGTCTTCGATAGCCTTTCGAGTTGAATCGATTGAACCACCAAGCTCACCTGCAACGATAATTTTCTTGATATTGAAATCTTTTTTAGGATCATAGCCTGCTTTAAGAGCCTTTTCTCCAAGCTGCCATGCGTAGCTAGGGCTTGTCCAGATTACTGTAGGCTGATACTGCTTAAGTACGAAAAGGAGCCGTTCGCTAGGAAGTGTACCGCCCCAGATACAAAGAGCTCCAAGGTTCTGAGCACCAATTACGTCAGGACCACCAACATAAAGGCTGAAGTTCAAGGCATGAACATAGCGGTCATTCGGTCTCATTCCGATCTGCCAGAACCAGCGGCTTTCTGTATCCTGGAATTCATCGAAGTCTTTCTTTGTGAAAGGACTTACTGTAGGCACACCTGTAGAACCAGATGAAGTAGAAATGAATACAACATCTTCTTCCGGTACAGCTGCAAGCTCACCAAGGAATGAGCCTGCACCCTGTGTGTCACGCTGAGTCTTCTTGTTGATAAAAGGAAACTTCTGAATGTCTTTCAATGTCTTGATGTCACTTGGTTTCACACCGGCAGCATCAAATGAACGCTTGTAGTAAGGAGAATTGTCATATGCAAACTGAACGATTTCCTTCAAATCTTCAAGCTGTTTTGCTTCCAATTTTTCACGAGGAGCTGTCTCAAGTTCTTCGTTCCAATACTTGTTGTTTACATCTCTTTTAATAGTTGTGTTTTCTGACATATTACGCCTCTTATTTTTATGAAAATGCGGTTCGGCTTTTTGCATCGCCGGTTTAAGAACTGAATCATCTTCAGCTCTGTGATTGCCTAGGTGATTAGTAGGCTATAGGAAAAACAAATAAATGAATAATACAAGTTTTTTATGGTGGGTTATAGATTTTTGTTATAGACACAGGCTGACAGCACCTTAAAAATGAGCGGACAAAAAAAAGCACTTAAATCCAGGCCCGCCCTTTTCAGTGCTGTTTTCTTTAATTCCATTCCTTTTCTGCTTTGTCAGAAAATCAGATTACGGAAGATATGAATTCGGCGATGTCACGGATCACACTTATGCGGCGGCCGATAAGACCGTGCTCTACAGGATATTCAATCAGCCTTTGCACGGCATAAGTCTTTCCTGATGAAAGCTTGTTCCATAACGGCACAATCATCTTTTCATTTACAGAAACGGTATCTTTCTGGGCGGCAAAAATCAGGATGTTCTTGTCCTTAACTTCCTCATAGGCTGCAGTGAACACCAGATTGCCGCGGTTTTCAAGAATATCATAGTAAATTGCATCAAGACCGTCAGAATGAAGAATTTTTCCTTCGTTCAGCAGAGAATTAAGATATACTTCCTTTCCGCTGTCCAGAAGAACAGTAGGATCGTAAGGCGCAAGCATGATGATTCCTTTAAGCCATGAAAGTTTTTTTCCTGCATTAAGGGCAGAATTACCGCCCATACTGTGTCCCAGCAGGAAAATATTAGACGGATCCACATCATATTTGCTGCAAAATTCCTCTGAACGGGCATATTCTGCAAGATTATATGCATCCTCGACACAATGAGTTACAAGGTACTTTCCCTGGCTGCCCCATGCTCCCCGGTGATGAGGAACAAGCACGACACAGCCTATGCGGCAAAGGGCATGACTTATAGAAAAAATTATAACATTATCCTTTGTTTGGAAAATATATTTTTTTATTGTCGGATATAGAAAAAAGATATAGTATTTGCCATGTCATATTTAAAACTCCTTCACCCGAACCTTACCAGCGGCAGCATCGTAAAATCCCTCATATACTTTACCATCCCGCTGGCAATCTCATTCATATTCCAGCAGTTTTACAACGCAGTGGATACAATCATAGTCGGTCATTTTCTTGGTGAAGAGTCCCTTGCGGCAATAGGTTCCTGCGTGGCAGTTTTTGAGCTTCTTGTAGGATTCGGAAACGGATTTGGAAACGGGCTCAGCATTGTTGCTGCCCGGGCTTACGGAGCAAACGACATTCCCCGGCTCAAGAGAATCACAGCAGCTTCCTTTTTTATTACGGCCGCAGTGAGCATAATAATCATGGTGACCGGGCACCTTACCTTACGACCGCTGCTTTCATTTCTGGGGACTCCTGAAAACATCATCGAAAGCGCATATTCCTACATTCACCTTATAGCCTTGTTCTGCAGCGTTCTTTTTGCCTACAACCTTTTCAGCGGAATTTTGAGGGCAATAGGAAACAGTTTCATGCCTCTGGTTTTTCTGATAATCTCCTCGCTTCTGAACATTGTCATGGACATCGTGCTCATCGTTCACTTTTCCCTGGGAGTAAGGGGAACGGCAATAGCAACAGTCATTGCACAGGGCATAAGCGCTTTTCTCTGCCTCATATACATGAAGCGCAGGGCACCAGAACTTATGCCGGCTCCTGAAAGTTTCCGTCCGGACATAAATCTTTACAGGGAGCTTTCAACCCAGGGACTTTCAATGGCATTAATGAGCGCAATTGTTTCCTCCGGATCAGTAATACTTCAATCCCCTATAAACAGCTTTGGAACAAGCATAATTGCCGGACATATTTCAGCACGGAAAATTTTTGTACTGACAATCATACCGATGATTACCCTTGGAAGTGCCAGCGCCACATTCGTTTCCCAGAACCTGGGCGCAAATAAAATAGACAGGATAAAAAAAGGCGTGCGGGCCGCGAACATAATGTGCGTAATCTGGGGGAGCCTGTGCACACTCATAATTCCATTTACAGCCCGCCGCCTGATAGCAGCTATAAGCGGCTCATCCAATGCAGAAGTACTGGATTACGGCGCAAAATATATAACATTCATGCAGCCCTTCTATGCCGTTCTGGGAATACTCTTTGTAAGCCGGAACAGCCTTCAGGGCATGGGAAGCAAGATTCTTCCTCTGTTCTCAAGTCTCATTGAGCTCCTTGGAAAAATCCTCTTCACCCTTGTAATAATACCTTTAACAGGCATATGGGGAATCATAGCCTGCGAACCTTTGATCTGGTGCGCCATGACCATTCAGCTTGTTGCAGCCTACATGAACCACAAGACATTCAGAAAGCAGGAGTCTTCCCCTTCTAGCGCTTCCATATGAGGAAATAACGCTGCAATTTATTGAACAGGAAAGATTACTTTGAAAAGCATTGTAAAATTGCTTACGTTCAGAATCCGGGCAGAATCTGTAATGCGTCTGTCAACATTCAATAATAACTCCTTTTGTTTTTACGTTTGTTTTTTGTTGTTGGCT
>JAFPCT010000163.1 GCA_017390125.1 Treponema sp. | reverse complement strand
AAAGTGAAAGACGAGCCTTGCTGTTGTCCATAAGAGGCTGGAATGCATTTTTCACAAGGAAATTTACGGCTTTTACAACAAGAGGAAGGAGAAGCAGAAGCGAGAACACAACTGCAAGCAGGAGTCTCTTGTGAAGGAATCCTTTGTGCACGAAGATCAGGTATGCGTCAAGGCTGATTACGGCCACGACAAGGATGATGTAAAGGACTCTGAGAGGATTCTTTATCTTGTAGAAAATGTTTTTTATAAGAGAGAACATGTTGTTCATCGTCCAGTAGATTACAAGTCCTGAAGGCGAATTGTAGAGGATTACAAGGAAGATCAATGCCATTGCGTAGATTGTGGCCTTGTCCTTGAATTTGAATCCCTTTGTATAAATTGCGCCTGCAACCCAGTTTATAAGGGTCATGGCAATCGGAAGTACGTTGATTGGAAAAGAACCGATTCTGAAGAGAGCATCCTGTTCTCCCATGTTGTGGATGAAAAGGAATGGCTTTCCCTGAAGAACAGGCAGATTTGAGAGGAAGCTGTAGGCGGCAATGAAGAAAGGAATCTGAATCAAGAGTCCGAAAGACGATCGGAGAGCCATAAGCGGGTGGTAATGATTCTGCTTATAGAAGGTGGAGAGAATCATGTACTGCTCGTCGCCCTTGAATACGCTTTTGATGCGCTGGATTCCCGGGTCAAGTTTTCTTTCTGTGTCCCGCTGAACCTGCTGCCAGTGTTCTGCGACAATGTAAAGTGGTAACGTTCCTATTGAGACTGCAAGGCTTACACCGATAACGGAAATGCCTTCATTTTTGAATACATTGTTGAAAATCATGAAGGAAAACTCTATCAGCTGGATCAGCGGATAGATGATTATTGTGTATAAAAAATTAACCATAATGAAAAATATATATTTTTTTTCCGTCATAATCAACATTTGAAAATTAATGTCTGCCTGCTGTGGCATTTAATTGAAAAAAATGTTACATTACATTGAAATGTTTTTTAATAAGAAAAAATTATTGTCCGCATCCTTCTTTGCATTTTTCTCTGTCTGCTCCATATGCTATTCTCAGGTGTACGGCTCCCAGCAGCTTATTCCTGCAGGTCATTGGATTTACGATTCCATGCAGGTTCTGCATAATGCAGTAAAAAAATCTTCTTTTGCAACAAACGCTCCGATTACTGTTTCCGAGCTGGAGATGTATCTTGAGGCGATTCCATATGATGAGCTTTCCGCTTCTGGAAAAACGCTCTTTCAGACTGTCTTTGATTTTCTGACGGAGCGCAAGAAATCCTATGACATAGGCGGCTTTCATTTCGGATATAACGTTAATCTGTATCCGCAGTTTTTTTATAAAACAAATTCGAACATAGACTGGACTTTTTTAACGGATTATACAGGCCATCACAATTCTGTTTACCCTGAATCTCCTGATTATGATTCAATAGCTGAGACCGGACGCTATTCTTCCGGATACGAGGTGGCTGAGTCCCAGGAACTTAGAAAACTGAACCTTAACGAATACAACATATACTTCAAGGACAAAATTACTGAGCCCGTACGGCATCCGTCTCAAAACGAACGTCTTTTTTATGAAGCCCTTGGACAAGAATATCCTTATGAATACAAAGGAACTGTAGATTATTTTCCCTCAGGTTCTTTCAACATGAATTATGGGGCTGGTAAGGGCTTTGTTACCATTCCTCTTTATCTTGGATGGGGAGACAACATTTTCATCCAGACTGATCCGGTGATTACAAAAAGCATTGCGGCAATGGCCGGTAACTACAATTGGACGAACGCTCCTCTTTCTGCAGTAGACTTTGATTTCCTCTGGCCTAGAAATTCATATGCAAGTTTCGGAAAGACTTTCCAGAAATGGGGCGTGAACCTTAATATTTCCCGCCAGGGACTTCAGATCGGCAAAACCCAGACCGGAAGCATTGTCTATAATTCTACTTTTGAGACAGACGGTTATGTCCAGCTGAACCTCTATTCAAACAAAGTCAAGTACAATCTTGATATCGTCCAGATAAATGCCGGCCGGTACATGTACATTCATTCCATCGAAGCCCGCCCGTACTTTGACTGGATCAAGCTTGGGGTAGTTGAGGGAACCTTGCTGCAGGCACCTTTTGAATTCCGCTTTTTGAATCCTCTTATGATTATGCATTCTTTCGGCGCGTGGGAAGAATATTCAACCCCTGCAGAAGAAAAGCTCTACGGTGAATCTCATGTCGCCGCATACATGGGCTGGCAGATAGAAGTGAATCCAATCCGCAATTTCAGGATTTATTTCCTGTACGCTCAGAACGAAATTCAGTCTCCTGCGGAAAAAAGCTCTGCCAACGGAAAGGCTATTCCTGACAGTCTGGGTGCACAGCTGGGATTTGAGCTTACGGTTCCGGAAGCAAAACGCGGCGGCTGGTGGACAGGTACTCTTGAAGGTGTGTATACTTCTCCATACCTTTACATAAAGCAGGGTGCGGACTGGTCCCTGTACAGCAAACGCTATAACATGCAGAGTGATTCAGACATACCTATCTGCTCATGGATCGGAACACCCTTCGGCCCTGATGCAGTTGGTATTCAGGGGCGTTTAGGGTATAATCAGCCTAAGCGCTGGTCAGGGGAAATAGATCTTCTGTTCCTTGCCCATGGAACCAATTCTTTCGGTCTGTTTGATAATACAATCGAGATTGACGGTCAGACTTATTATGCTTATTATCCGTCGGTTCTGTACCGTATGGGGCTGTTGAATGCAGATCAGGCGGCGAATATTGCCAGAGATTACAGGCTTACAGGAACAGTTTCGTATACAAACCAGATTACGATAAAAGGTTCTCTGAATATAAACAGTCATCTTGTCCTGAACGGGCAGGGAACATACTGTTTTGTATTCAATAATAAAAATATAGAAGGTGAATTTGAACAGGGATTTGAAGTTGCTCTTGCACTGGAATATCTGTTGTTCTGACAATAAAAAACGGAGCTAATATGAAAAAATTAATTGCGGCTGTCTGCCTGCTTTTCAGTCTTTCATTTAATCTTTTTGCACAGGAAAATCTTTCAATCGACATTGACAATGAGATATATCATATCCTTGACATTGCACAGGAAAGGGGGCTCTGTTCCCGCTTTTCAGGGGCAAAACCATATTCTTTGAGAAGAATCCGGCTTGCCCTGGATGAAATACTTGAAAACGAAGAATCCCTCAAACCAGAGGAACGCAAGGTCGTTGAAAATTTTCTTGAGCTTAATGCTGTTCCTGAAAAAAATCATTTTGGCCTTGATAAAATCAACTGGGCAAATAAATTTGACATCTGGAGATGTTCCTTCAACTATTCATTTGGAATTGAAGCATCCGGCTCCGGCGGTCTCTACACGAATTCTGACTTTAATCAGGCTGGCTTTGACGTGATTCCTTTCTGGGATTTTTATGGTGATGTAAGCAAATTCGTTTCTTATAAGCTTCATGCTTTTTTTGATATCTCAAGCATGGAATTATATGAATGTCCTGGAGACTATTTCATCGGTTACGCCTGGTATGACTCAGGAGTAGAGGAATACTGCGGAGGATATACAGACGTTGAGCCGCGCCGTCGTACTGTAAAGAAATTTTTGAATACAAGCTGCCTTCCTTTTTCATACAATAAAAAATGGGACGGACAGTTCTATTATTTTTCAGACCTTTCTGCAAACGGAACTGACAGCTGGGCAACTGAGCCTGGTATAAGCGGCGGTATTCAGGGTGAAGTCAGAGCCTCTATTTTTGACGGCAAGATTACTGTTGGTGCTGCCCGTATGACCCGCGAATGGGCCGCAATGGATGAAGGTTCCAGCCTTGTCCTGAATGCGAAGGCTCGCCCGTTTTTCAGTGTTGACACTACAGTAGAGCTTTTCTCCTTTCTGAAATATTCATCTCTTACAGGTGTTCTTGAATATCCTAACCAGGACTACATAAACTCAAATTCCTATGCAGAGCTTAAAGCAGGAATTGATGATTCCTATTTTTTCCAGAATGCCTTCTCTCTGAACATGCTTGAGCTTGACTGGAAGTATTTTCACTTTGACTTTGGTTCTTCTTCTGTATGGCCGAAACGCTTTGAGATCGGATATATGTTTCCGCTTTTCCTGTATGTTGAATATCAGAACCACATCGGAGACAGCGACAACCTTGCAGTTTTTGCAGATTTCAAATTCAGAAAACCTGGCTTAGGTTCTATCTGGGCTTCGATTTATCTTGATGAGATTAACGGTTTCAACAACAACCCTCTCACTTCAAGCCGTGCAATGTATGCCGGACAGCTGGGAGCAAAATTTGTAATTCCTTGGCTTAATTTTTCAAAACTCTCTATGCGTTACACAAAGGTTGAGCCTTACTGCTATACACATCATTCCATCAACTATGCTTCTTCCTACAGCCATTACATAAGCGAAAGCTATACCAATAACGGTGAATGCCTTGGTTACTATCTGCCGCCGAACTCTGATGAATTCCTTCTCAGGTTTGACACAAAGCCTAAGGCCGGAGTGACATGTGACATTCAGTACCAGTTCATCCGCCACGGAGCTGATTACGGAAGTCAGCAGGTTCCGGGAAGTTCCTTGTATTCTGAAATGAACGTATATAACCGTGATGATCTGAAGAAATACTTCCTTCATGACGGAGCATACAACTGGATACATATTTTGAGCGCAGGAGCTTCTGTTGAGTCAAGAAAGGCAAAAATTCCGTTCAAGGTAACGGCAAATGCCGGATTTGTATTCAGCTACTACACAGTAATTGATTCGGACGTATACAACAAAAGGGATGCGAACGGAGTTTCTGCTGCTGATGAGAACACTTCATTCCACTTTGTGGACAATGCGGAATATCCTGTTATGTGCGGAACAGTACTTTCTTTAGGAGTTTCGATCTTCGGCTTCTAACAGTGCCTTGAGTTTTTCGGCGGCTTTTTGATAGGAATACTTCTGGAAAAGGCCGCTGCAGTCTTCTACCGGTTCATTTAATTTTTCCTCAAGATTTACGTCTGTATTGAAAGGATCTATGTATGCAGCGGTCTTTCCGTACAGTTCAGGCAGGCTTCCTGCCGCGCTTATGATGATTTTTGCTCCTGAATACAGGGCTTCCAGGGGCGGAATGCCGAATCCTTCGTGATAACTAGGGAATACGAATGCCCGGCAGTTTTTCATCAGGCTTTTTACTTCGGCATCAGAAACATATCCAAGGAGAACTACATTTTCGAGATGCTGCAGATTATCAAGCTCTGTGCTTACCATTCCTGAAATTGCTTTTCCGGAAATCGCAAAAAGGGATTCAGGATGTTTTCCGGCATATTCGCTGATCCATTTCAGGTTCTTTCGCTTCTGAAGGCTTCCCAGAGTAAAAAAGTAATTTCCTTTTTTCAGGCGGGGAAACTTCTCAAAAATTGAGTCATCTTCTTGCAGGTTTTCAAGGTGTTCCCAGCCGTTGTAGATTACTTCAATGGACTCTTCCGGAATCCTGTATGTGTTGGAAATTTCTTTCCGGCTGTTTTTGCTGACTGTAATGATTTTTTTTGCATGTTTTATGGCATACTTGTACATGAAGCACATATATGCACGCAAAATGCGGTCTTTCTTTCCTGTAAAATCCTGTGGATACAATTTTGCATATATGTCATGTATAAATACGATTCCATGGGTGAAAATCGGAGTCACATTTGCAAAATCAATGCATGTAAGCTTGTTGCGGCGCACATAAGCTGAAAGTTCTCCGTGCTCCCATAAGGGAAAAATATTGCAGTTTACAGGAGAACGGACAATCTCAATATTTTTGAAATCCGGTATCCAGCGGGCATTTTGGGGAACAAGGATGCTTATGTAATTTTTTTCAATGATTTTATCAAGCCGTATGCAGGTCTCATAGGCAAAGCGCTCGATTCCTGTAAGGGAACGGCATAGAAAGTCTCCGTTGATTACAAAAGTCATGTTCCCCCCTGATTTTAGTCCCTGCTGTAAAGGTCTCTTGTGTATAGTTTCTGAGCTACGTCAGAAAGCTCTTCGCTCAATCTGTTTGCGATGATTACGTCACATTCAGATTTGAACTGCTTCAGGTCACGGATTATCTTTGAATTGAAGAAGTCCTCGCCTTTGAAGGTTGGTTCATAAATTACAACGGTAATACCTTTTGCCTTTATGCGCTTCATTACTCCCTGAATTGAGCTCTGGCGGAAGTTATCGCTGTTTGCCTTCATTGTAAGGCGATATACGCCCACAGTCTTTGGCTTTTTGGCAATAATCTGGTCTGCGATAAAATCTTTTCTGGTTGAATTTGAATCTACGATGGCAGAAATCAGGTTTTCAGGAACATCCTGGAAGTTTGCTCTGAGCTGCTTTGTATCTTTAGGAAGACAGTATCCTCCGTATCCGAAAGACGGGTTGTTGTAGAAATTGCCTATTCGCGGATCAAGGCAGACACCCTGAATAATCTGCTTTGTGTCCAATCCGCGGACTTCTGAGTATGTATCAAGTTCGTTGAAGTATGCGACACGAAGGGCAAGGTAGGTGTTTGCAAAAAGCTTGATTGCTTCTGCTTCTGTACAGTTCGGGTGAAGAACCTCGACGTCCTTTTTGAGTGCGCCCTGTTTGAGGAGATTTGAAAACTCTTCTGCTTTTGCCTTTAATTCAGGAGCATCTTTCGGAAAACTTGTTACGATGCGGCTAGGGTAAAGATTGTCGTAAAGGGCATGACCTTCGCGGAGAAATTCCGGCGAAAAAATCATGTTATCATAACCAGTTTTTTTGCGGAAAGATTCTGTGTATCCTACTGGAACTGTGGATTTAATTACTACAGTGGCTTTAGTCCCTGATTTTTTAACAAGCTCCATTACTGCATCTATGCTTGATGTATCAAAGAAATTCTTTTCCGTGTCGTAGTTTGTTGGTGTTGAGATTATAATGAAATCTGCATCCTTGTATGCAGAAATGCCGTCTGTGGTTGCAGTCAGATTCAAATCTTTTGTCGCAAGGTACTCTTCGATTTCCTTGTCAACAATCGGTGATTTTCTGCTGTTTATCAGGTCAACTTTTTCCTGCATTATGTCAACGGCGAAAACCTGATTGTGCTGTGCAAGCAAAATTGCATTTGAAAGTCCCACATAGCCTGTTCCGGCAACTGCTATTTTCATTTTTATTCTTCCTTTCCGAATACCTTTTAATTATAAAATTCCTTATACCATTTTGCAAAGCGTGACAGTCCTTCCTCTAAGCTTGTACTTGGCTTAAAGTTAAAGTCCTTAATCAAATCATCAACATCTGCATATGTCTGATAAACGTCTCCCGGCTGCATAGGAAGAAATTCCTTTT
>JAFPCT010000162.1 GCA_017390125.1 Treponema sp. | reverse complement strand
GAAACATCGCCGCGTAAAGCGGCGGTTATGTGGGGTTTCTTATGAAAAGGTATGTATCAACAAGTTTCTGGGATGATGAATGGATTCAGTCACTCAATTTTACGGCAAAAGGACTCTATCTGTATCTTCTGACAAATCCGCTCACGAACATTGCGGGCGTTTACAAGCTGGCTAACCGCCGCATCGTTTTTGACACAGGACTTTCTGAAAATACGGTGGAAGAAATAATGAAGAAGTTTCAGAGCGAGGGCAAAGCCTACAGGCACGGTGAGTTCGTGGTTCTCCCCTCATGGCCTCATCATCAGAAATGTCAGAACGCGAACATTCAGAAAGGAATCTACCGAATCCTTAAAACGCTGGATGAAGAGCTTATTTCTTTCCTTGCCGAGGTGGGCTACAAATATCCGCTCGATGAGTTTCTTAAAGAAAAAGGAAATGCTGTTCAGGCTGCAATTCCTGCTACCGAGCAGATTAGCGACGACAAGATTTCTGACGAAATGAAGCTGTTTTTGAGCCTCTGGCAGAGCACGAAGGACAAGGATGGAAACTGCATTTTCCAGATAACGGCTCCAATCGAAAAACCGCGCGACTGGAAACGCTGCTGGAGGGAATCTCCGCCGACTTCACAGCAGATTGAAAACGCGTTCAGAAACTTTGCCGAGGGAATCAATTCCGGGGCAATTCAGCGCAGGTTTATCCCGGCGACACCTGACCGCTTTCTGCTTAAGGGCGGAATTACACGCTATCAGGAACCGGTCATAAAGGAAGACGGCAAAACGGAGAAATCCGGGGGAGACAAGCTCGAAGGAAAGATTGAGCTGTAAGGAGACGGTACGATGCAGTTACTTGGGATTGTAAAAAACGAACAGGGGCAAGCCATGTGTGACAAGGACGGCAAAATACAACAGGAGTTTACACAGATAAAGCCGTTCTACACGCAGAAAATGGTGCATAAATGCCCTGTACACGGCGAGGTACCCTGCGAGGTTGCAGTCTTGAACGGTGTGCCGACTCAGACTTTCTGCCCGATCTGCGAGCGTGAAGAAGAAAGAAAGCAGGAAGAGGCGGAAGAGGCTCGAAGAAAGGAAAATGAGCGAAAAGCTCTGATAGAAAGCTACATGGAGATGAATGTAGAGGAAGAGTACTGGGACAAAACAGTGGACGACTTCGAGCCGCTTGTTCAGTCACAGGCAAAGGCAAAAGCCGCCGTGAAGAAACTCATTGAGCAGAGGCATGGCAAGGTCATCCTGCTTGGTCAGAACGGGTGCGGAAAAACACACTTAGGCTCATGCGCTGTCAAGGCTCTGGGCGGCAAGGTGTACACGATGTACGAGATTTCAACGATGATTCGCCAGGCATATTCACCGCTTGCAAAGAAAACTGAGCTTGAAATCGTGCAGGAACTTGCTTCCGTTCCGATGCTGTTCATCGATGAGATGGGGCGGTCTAAGGGAAGCAAGGCTGAGCAGGACTGGCTTTCCTACATACTCGACAAAAGGCATCAGAGAAATCTTCCTTTCATGCTGGGTACGAACAGCCACCTTATGCGCGACTGTCCGCACGGAAAGCAGCACTGCGAGCAGTGTTTCGAGAATTTTTTGGGTAACGATATTTTGTCCCGGCTGGGGCAGGATTCGGAAATTGTAACTATGTATGACGCTCCTGATTACAGGCGGCGTAAATAAACGTAAGGAGAAAAAACGAAATGAACGATACAAACAGCGTGATTTTGATTGGGCGGCTTACCAGAGACCTGGGCGAGAACGATATGGCATATCTTTCTGGAAGCGGAACTGCTAGGGCAAACATCAGCATAGCGGTGAACCGAAGCCGGAAGCAGGGAGACCAGTGGGTTGATGAAGTGAAATATTTCGACATCACGGTCTGGGGAAAGACAGCCGAAAACCTTAAGCCTTATCTTCTGAAAGGAAAGCAGATTTGCGTAAAAGGCTTTCTAAAACAAGACCGCTGGGAAAAGGACGGTCAGAAGTACAGCAAGGTGCATGTAATTGCCGAGGATGTTCAGCTTCTTGGCGGAAAGAATGACGGCACGGCTTCCGGCGGTAACG
>JAFPCT010000161.1 GCA_017390125.1 Treponema sp. | reverse complement strand
GTTGCCTGACGCTGTGAGTCTGAGAAGTAAGCAGGAACTGTAATTACAGCCTCTGTAACTGGTTCGCCAAGGTAGTCTTCTGCTGTTTTCTTCATCTTCTGAAGTACGAAAGCAGAGATTTCCTGCGGTGAATACTTTTTCTTTTCGCCGTTCTGTTCGATTTCTACGCGGCAGTCAGCACCGTTGTCCAATACTGTATATGGAAGTTTTGTAGCTTCGCCCTGAAGTTCACTGAATCTGTGACCAATCAAGCGCTTTGCAGAATATACTGTGTTCTTTGGGTTTGTTACCATCTGGTTTTTAGCAGGCTGACCTACAACGCGGTCTCCTTTTGCTGTAAAACCTACGATAGACGGTGTTGTACGTCCACCTTCAGAGTTCTGAATTACTACCGGTTCACCGTTTTCCATTACGGCAACACAAGAGTTAGTTGTTCCCAAGTCAATACCAATAATTTTACCCATTTTATGTACCTCTTATAATAAACAATTTCCAAAGGGGCGCCTGCCCCTCGCTTCAGCCATCGGCAGTTTCGACAAGCTCAACCATCGCCGGCTTCCGCTACCCCCTCTAGCGAGGACACCCCGCAACGCCCCGCAGTATTACTGCGAGTTTTCGAAGAAAACTCGTTGAAATCGAACTTTAGTTCGATTTCGGAATGCTCACCATTACCTTGGCATGACGAATGATCTTATCATTCAGTTTGTAGCCCTTCAGGTAAACCTGCTTCAAAGTTTCCTTCTTGGCTTCTTCATCTTCTACACGGCCGATTGCTTCGTGTTCGTCAGGATTGAACTCGTCCCCTTCCTTTCCGAAACTTGAAAGGCCGTATTTACTTTCAAGCATGCTTACAAGATTCTTGTTTATCATCTTGATGCCGTCGGCAATAGTCTTTGCATCCTTGGCATCCTTTGCAGCGTCAATTGTGCGGTCAAAATTATCAAGACTGTCCAAAAGATCGCCTAAAAGCGAAGCGTTTGCATAGGCAACAGCTTCTTCTTTCTGCTGCATCATGCGTTTCCGCCAGTTGTCGTTTTCAGCAGCCTTATAAAGGGCCTCTTTCTTAAGGTCCTCAACCTGCTTTTCAAGTGCGGCAATTTTTTCTTCCGGAGATTCCTTTTTCTCCTCAGTTTTTTCAGTTTCTGCAGCAGCTTCCTCAGTATTTTCGCCGGCTTTTTCTGCCTGGTCCTCTACTTTTTCTTCCTGCTCAGTTTTCTGATTCTCGTCTGACATCACATCATCCTTTTCTTTTGATTTCTACGTATAAAATACTAATTTTGAGAATAAATCGTCAATAAAAAAAATAAAAAATAGTAAAAATACTATATAATGTTCCCATGAAAAAAATCATTTTTACTGCGCTTGCCGCGCTTTTATTTACACTTCAGGCTTTTTCCCTTTCAAAAATCAGTTTTGAAAACGGAACAGCCTTGTTTATTGAACCTTGCAGCGACGGTTCAATAAGATTCGAAGCAATAGGAAAAAATTCCCGCTCACCGGCAAAGGAATTTGAACTGAAAAAAGAAAAGGCATCTTCCGATTTCACGAAAAATTCCGACGGCTCCTACAGCTGGGAAAATTATGTAGTGCTTCCCCTTGCAGACGGCTACACCCTCATTTCTGACGGAAAGGAACTGTACACCTCTGCATTCAGCGACGACGGAAAACTTCTGCGGGAAAAACGCACCTGGAAGACAGCCTCCGGATTCTACGGCTTTGGACAGGCAAGCCGCAAGGCAAACCTGGCAAATCAGTCCCTTACAATCTACAACGAATCAAAATACGGCGACCATGCATACATTTTTATTCCGTTCTACGTTACGAACGAAAGCACCTCCGTTTACTACAACGCAAACGGCAGGGACAAAATCTATTTCCAGAACGAAGAAGATTCCCAGCTTTACAGGACGGAATACCATCGCATTGAATGTTTTGTGCGCCAGAACGAAAGCATCAGGGAAGCAGTTTCAAAATTCTACAGTGAAACAGAAACCAGCTGCATTCTTCCTGAATGGGCATACGGATACATTCAGTCAAAGTACGGCTACAAGTCCTCAAAAGAAGTAATCGAGCTTGTGGACAAATTCAAGGAACACAACATTCCTCTTTCTGCAGTAGTCCTGGACCTGTACTGGTTCAAGCGTATGGGAGACATCTCCTGGACCAGCCCGGATTTCGCCGATTACAAGGAAATGAATGATTATATGGAACAAAACGGCGTAAAACTTATTACGATTACAGAGCCGTTCTTTACGACAGAATGCGAAAACTACGCCGAACTCAAGTCACAGGGACTTCTGTGCAAAAACAAGAAAGGAAAGGTTGCCCTCTGGCGCGACTGGTGGTGCCTTGAGGACAAAATCGGAGGCGTTTTCAATCCACTGGGCAAAAAAGCAAAATCCTTCATGGGCAAAAAATACTCTGCAATGCTGGACTCGGGAATAGACGGATTCTGGACAGACCTGGGAGAGCCGGAAGGTGCAAAACCGGACATCAAATACGGAAAATACGATGAACAGGATTTTCATAACTGGTACAACTTCTACTGGACCAAAGCCCTTTACGAAGGCGTTCACGAAGCAAAACCGGACCAGAGGCTCTTCATACTCAGCCGCTCGGCCGGAACAGGCTCAGGCAAATTCAATGTTTCGGTCTGGTCGGGAGACGTTTCTGTCAGCTGGCCTTCATTTAAAAATCAGATTGCATACGGCGTAAACACCGGCGTTTCAGGCCTTCCTTACTGGGGAAGCGACGTTGGCGGATTTGTCCAGCCGGAATCCCCGGAGGAACTTTACGTGCGATGGCAGCAGTTCGGCGCATTCACTCCGGTTTACCGCGCACACGGAACAGGAAGCCGGGAACCTTACGCCTATTCACAGAAGGCAGAAAAGCTGGTTGCCTCTGCAATCAAAACACGTTTCCGCCTTCTTCCGTACATCTATTCAACGGCCCGACAGACAATGAAGGGCATTCCTATGATGCGAGGAATGTACTACGAATCTGAAAAAACGCCTGCAAACTTCCTGGACAGGGAATACATGTTCGGCGACGCCCTGCTTGTTTCTCCTGTAATGCAGGAACTTTCTGCCTCAACGGAACACACTGTATGGCTCCCGAAAGGAACATGGTACAACTTCTTTACAAATGAAAAAATCACGGCTCAGAACGACATGGAATACAAGATGAACGTAAAGCTCGACACGGTTCCAGTTTTCGTAAAGGCCGGATCAATCATCCCGATGAAGGAAGGCAGCAACGACATCCTTATGGTTTACCCGGAAAAAGGCTTGAAACAGAGCTTTACCCTTTACAAGGATGACGGGACGACGGAAGCCTACAAAAAAGGCGCATATTCGGAAACAGTAATCACACTGGAAGGAAACCGTCTTTCTGCAGAAACTGCAGGCTCAGAAGAATTCCTTGCAAAAGAATTCAAAATTCTTGTTCCTGGAAATACAGACATAAGCAGGGCCCGAACGGTAACCCTGGAAGGACTTAAGGCAGGAATCGACCTGTAGATCAGAAGCGGCATTCCGCAGTTACTGAAAGCATTTTTCCTGTAACCGGGTGCTTGAATTCAAGGCGCAGGGCGTGGAGCATAACCCGCCCTGCAGGAATTCCGCCGTAAAGTTCATCCCCGGCTATAGGAAAACCTTCACCGCTCAAATGAACCCTTATCTGGTGTGTCCTTCCCGTAAAAAGATCCGCCTGAACAAGAAGACATTTCTTTCTATTGAAATCCCGCTCGTCAAGAACCATAAAATCAGTCTTTGAATAAAGTCCGCCCCGGCTTTCCGGAACTTCACCCCATTTTGCAGCCTGGCTTTTAGGCGAAATGCGGTTCATGAATTTTTCGACGGTAAAGGAATCTCCCGGTTTCAGGGACCTTTTCTTTCCTGCATTTACAGGGGAAACAAGGGCAAGATAAATCTTGGTAAAATCGTGGCTTTCAAACATTGCCTGAACAGCCTTGTTCACGGCACGCTGCTTTGTAAAAAGGATTACGCCGCTGGTTTCCCGGTCAAGGCGATGCATTATGCCGGCGTAAGGGGGATTCCGCAGCTCAGGGTTCTTCTTCCACAGGTAGCGGACTACCGCATCATGAAGGTTGTCCCTCTTTTTGCCCCCAACGATAGTTTCTTCCGTGGGAAAAAGGGCAGGCTTGTTTACGCAGATTATGGAATCATCTTCAAAAAGAACGTCTTTTTCCGTAAGCTCAAAATGAATGTCGTCAGGCTGCTTTTCGTAAAAGAATTTTTCCTCGTCAAACTGAACTGAAACAAGGGATTTTCCCCTGAGCTCAAAGGCCGGGCGGCGGCATTCCCTGCCGTTTACGGTTACGGCCCCAGCTATAACGAGCCTGCGGATTTTTGAATTGCTGGCAGACTGTCCTTCTTCAAGTTTTTCAGGAAGTTCCTGCCTTAAAAGCTCATCAAGACGGATTTTTTCGGAAACATGAAACTGAAAAAACATTACACAATCCTGTAGTCAGGGCCTTCATCCGTAAGGAAAAGCTGAACGGAACAATGCTCCATACATACATCGTTATGGAAGGAAACAATGTCCATGCTTTCAGGACTGAGGAGATCGTCAGGATTGTATTCGGTTTCTATAGAAAGCTCATTGCCGTCGCTGACAACGCGGCTGAAGGCACCGTTCAGGCGTACAATATCACGAACTACGGCAAAAAGAGACGAAAGATTCTTTTCCTCAAACTTTATCGAAAGGAAACTGAGCTGCATCTTCTCGATTTCTTCATGAGGTGCATCTTCCGGAACAAAACCGCTTTTAAAATCACAATTGTTTACGCGCTGCCATTCCGAAAAATCAGAGAAAAACTTTGACGCAGGCATTTTGAGCGCCCTTAAAATAGAATTGAACCATGGTACTGCACGTCCAGCAGAATAAAAAGTACGGCAAGCAAAAGCAAGGTTCCGGGCATAGCGGATGTCCTCCGCGCTGAAAGTTCCGCTGACTTTTGCAGTAAGCGAAGAATCAGAAGTTTCTGTCTGTGGAAAATCAATATGATTCGGATACTGCTCCACGGTAAAATTAAGCCGGTCACAAAAAGCCTTGAGCGAATCTCCTGCTTTGCTGGCAAAAGAAAGCTGAATGCCAAACACAAGCCCGGAATTGTTCAATGAAGCACAACGGCGGGAATAAAACTTCTTGTCAAAATGAAGAATTTCAGAGCCACCATGATTTTTTTTAGCCTCAGAGACAGACGGGTCAAAAGCCATCTCAATGGAACAGTTTATGTTCATGCAGGCACGACAGACGTCTGCATCAAGATTTTTTGGATTGACAGAAATGGAAACAAACAGCTCCGGCGCATCCCGGGAAACTGTCTTTAAAAAGCGAAGGAGTTTTCCCTTGTCATCGGCAATAGAAGCATCATGTACGGAAAGCTCCGTGACGCCGCTTTTTACGCAGTCTGCAAGAGAAGACTCCAGTTCACCAGTTTTATATGAATAGATTTTTTCCATGAATTAAAGAACCGGAATACCAGCTTTTGCACAAGCCGCAAGCTCGCTTTCCGGCCATTCACTTACCTGAACTTCACAGATATGGGCTTTGCGGAGCAGGAACATGCAAAGACGGGACTGTCCGATACCGCCGCCGAGAGTGAATGCAAGCTCTCCGTTCAAAAGCTTTGACTGGAACGGAAGTTTTGCCCGCTCCTCACAACCGCGTTCCTTAAGCTGGCGGCGAAGGCTTTCCGGACTTACACGGATACCCATTGAAGAAAGCTCAAATGCTCTTCCAAGAGTCTCATTCCATACAATGATGTCACCGTTCAAACCTACATGTCCGTCACCGGCATCACTGATCCAGTCATCATAGTCCGGAGCACGGCCGTCATGAATGGAACCGTCAGGCAATTTTCCACCGATTCCGGCGATGAAAACCGCACCGTATTTTTTAGCAGCCGCATTCTCACGTTCTTTCGGAGTCATTCCAGGATATTCACGAAGAAGATCATCTGAATAGATGAGTTTAATTTCTTCCGGAAGAACCGGCTCAAGAACAGAATAACGGTCATAGAGGAAGAATTCAGTTCTCTTCAATGTACGGTATATTTTTTTTACGATGTCAAAGAGATAGAAAATTGTCCTGTCTTTTTCGTCGATTGCCATACACCAGTCCCACTGGTCAACGTAAAGCGAATGAACGGCATCAAGCTCTTCATCCGGACGGATGGCATTCATATCAGTATAGATTCCGAATCCAGGTTTCATACCGAGCTCAGTAACCTTGAGTCTCTTCCATTTTGCAAGGGACTGAACGATTTCCATTTTCTGACCGCCCATGCCTTTCACATTGAAAGAAACAGGCTTCTCAACGCCGTTCAAATCATCATTTATACCTGTTCCTGCAGGAACAAAAAGAGGAGCTGTAACACGGGTAAGGTTCAGTTCAGTTGAAAGCTCAAGCTGAAAAAAATCCTTAATGGCAACAATTGCATGCTCCGTTTCCTTTACATTAAGAATAGGCTTGTAATTTAGAGTCTTGTCAGACATTTTATTTTCCTCTGTAATTTATTAAGGTTGTAGTTCTTGCGGGAGCAAGTATTTTTTCATAGTTCAAATCAGGGAGACCTATAACACCGAAGAAGTCAGACACTTTTGCACCGCCCTGCTCAAGGATATTGCGGCTTGCAGTAAGAGTTCCGCCGGTTGCAATAAGGTCATCTACGACGAGATAATTTTTTCCGCTTTGAATGTCAGATTTATGAGCCTCGATTTCTGCAGTTCCATATTCAAGGGCATAACTGCAGGAATACACTTCCCCAGGAAGCTTTCCTTTTTTGCGGATAAGAAGAAGAGGCAGACCAAGTCGCTCTGCAAAGGGAGCAGCAAAGAGGAAACCGCGTGATTCAACGGCGGCAACAGCATCAATTTTTTTATCTTTGTAAAGCTCAACCATCTGATCAATGCAATACTTGAAGGCATCCGGCTGAACAAAAATGCTAGTTATATCGTAAAAAAGGATTCCTGGTTTTGGAAAATCAGGAACACGTCGAATCGCTTTATCCAATAATTCTGCATTCATAATGGTTTTATTTTAGTGTTATTTCCTGTGTTTTTCAATGGAAATCTTATAGGAAATGAAAGCCTAAACCTTAACCCGTACAGAGCCCATGTTCATCCGTTTTTCGCGGGTATCCTCAAGAAGAGCCTTTAATTTTTCGCTGTCTTCTGTCTGAATGGCATTTTTGAACTCATTGATCCTGCTTTCAAATTTTTCAATATGAGAAACGAGTTTTTCCTTATTGGAAATAAAAAGCTCTGTCCACAAAGGAGCATTGATGAGGGCTATTCTCGTAAGGTCTTCAAAACTTCCGCCGCCGAAAGCTGTAATTTCTGGATCTTCGGCAGACTCGACAAGAGCGCTTGCAATAACGTGGCACAACTGGCTTGTAAAACCGATTTTCCAGTCGTGAATGTCACAGGTGGTTTCCGTTATGCGGGTAAATCCCATTTCCGTCACAAGATTCCGCATCATGACAAGATTCTCTTCCTTATTGAAAGACTGAGTGCACAAAATATAGTTATGGTTTTCAAAGAATTCTGCACGGGATGCGGCATAACCTTCCTTCTCACCGCCGGCCATAGGATGACCGATTACAAAATCAACGTCCGGACGAAGGATTGCAGGAAGTTCCTTTTCAAAAATTCCTTTTACCCCGCTTATGTCAGTTACGACAGCACCTGATTTAAACTCATTCCTGTGCTCTTTCATAAAATCGAGGGTGGCATGAGGATAAAGGCATACAAAAACTACGTCACATTCCGGAAGCATTTCCGAAACTTTGTCAGAAGTAAAAGTACGGTCAACGACACCCTCTTCTTTTGCCATAGAAAGGCAGGCAGTGCTTCGGTTGCACGCATAGATTTTTCCAGCGGAACCGTTCCTGCTGAGAACATTGCGGCGTATAGCTTTTGCAAAAGAGCCGCCCATAATGCCCAATCCCACGATTCCGTATGTCAGATCCTTAAGAGCCTTCATTTTTACACCTCTACCTGTCAAAATTTTTAAGTCCGCGCTTGAACTGAGGAATGCGTGCGCAGGCAGTTGTATTCCAGCCCGAACGGTCACCTCGCTTTAAAAAGTGATATGCAACGCCGGCTATCATGGCACCATTGTCGCC
>JAFPCT010000015.1 GCA_017390125.1 Treponema sp. | reverse complement strand
TTATTTTCTCATACTGAAAATCCGGCTGAATTCCCGTCACTTCACCAAATGAAACAGGAATGAAAAGCACTGAATTTTCCGCCATGTGATCAATGTACTGATTTATTACATGGTAGTCATAGTTGGTAGCTTGCATTGAAAGGTTGAATCTGAAAGTCTTGTATTCCGGGAAATCTGAATAATCAAAATTATAACCATGGCTTGAACCAAGATTAGCCACCTGAATGTCTCGGGGAACTTTTCTGAACTTAGTCATTGCGTTATCTGTGTAATTAAATTCCACATGAGAATATATAAGGTTGAAAATCTCAAACGGAAGAAACAGTACCACAAAAAGTTTAACGAACAACTTTATGACATCTTTTCTCATAATCACCTCTAATTAAACAATTTTTCACAATAAACATCAATATATATGTTCCCATAATCAGAATTTAGATTTATAGTAAACCAGATGAAGAAAATCAAAAACTGGAGACTTAAATGCCGCTGCAGAAACGAAATTCCAACTTTGAGCTTTTAAGAATACTTACGATGTTTTGCGTTGTAGCAAACCATTCCTGTGCTTTTCAATTCAGCACACCTGGATTTCTGGGACAATTCTATAGCATGTACTATGCTTTTGGTCTGGCAGGATTGAATTCATTCTTTATGATGAGCGGATATTTCATGGGAAACCGCCCTTCCATAAGCAAAATGAAAATCATTTCAATTTTCGTTCAGGTGCTTTACTGCCAGCTCCTTTCCCTCCTTGTCTTTATAATTTTCAAGCTTACCGGACTGTATTCCCATGAAGGAACAACCACACTGCAGCTTTTCGGAATTGCCGTAAGATTTTACGTCGTTCCTCTTACAAGCGACATCTACTGGTACATCACGGCTTACGTCATCCTGCTGGCGCTTATTCCGGTAATAAATCCGTTCATCCAGAAACTGAACGCAAAAGGATTCATCATACTTATCCTTATCGCAGGAATCCTCTGGTACGGATTCTCATTTGTATTCCACTACAGATATGCCCACATTCAGAGAGCAGTTTTCTTCTATCTGCTGGGCGCATACATCAGGCTGCACGCAGACACAAAAAGCCTGCGGCGCTTCATCATCGCCATTGTCATGTTCGCGGTCTGCTATGCGATTTCAGTACAGGCGTTCTATTTATTCCAGAACGAAGACGCGCGCCGTGAGCTCTGTCTCAAGCTTGTGCACAAAGATATCAGCCAGTCTTACTATGTAGACATGCTGCTGCACTTTCTATCTTATGTCGTCTTTTCTCCGCTCTGCTCTATCCTTATATTCGAAATTTTCAGAAATTTTACATTCTCAAGCTCGATCATCAATACAATTTCGGCAACAACATTCAGCATATACCTTCTGCACTGCCAGCCCCTGTTCAACTCTTCATTCCACAGCCTTAAGCTGCCGAATGCAAAGATTGAGGACGGAACGGCAAAATGCCTTGCCCTTTCACTTGCGTTCTGGCTCCTTACGTTCGCAGTATGCTCGGCAGTGGACCTGATTCGCCTTAAGGTACTTAAAAATCAGATAAATGCATTTACAGAAAATACAGTCTCATGGATAAAGCGGAAATTCTACCTTTCCCAGAACGAAGCTTAAGATGACCGGAGGAAAAATGGAACAGACAGAAATCCAGAACCAGGTGCCGGCTGCAGAAATCAAAAAGCCGCTGATACCGGGAAACATTTCCAAGCGGATTACAGCTCTGCGCTATCTTCTCATTGTTTTTGTAGTCCTCGCCCACAACAACAAGACATACCTGTTCATTCAGGACGAAGCTTTCCGCCTGTTCTCCTGGGACACATTCATTCATCTTCCGCAAATCCTGAACTATACGTTTTTCGCGCAGGCAGCCGTACCGCTTTTCTTCATGTTCAGCGCCTACCTTCTTGCAAAAAAAAATGACCCTTATGCACTGATGCTCAAGAAAAAGTCAAAAGGCCTGCTTTCTCCGTTCTTCCTATGGCCTGCCCT
The DNA here is from genome assembly GCA_017390125.1 of Treponema sp. Classification (GTDB taxonomy): domain Bacteria; phylum Spirochaetota; class Spirochaetia; order Treponematales; family Treponemataceae; genus Treponema_D. The sequence continues at coordinate 9,139 of JAFPCT010000015.1, read as the reverse complement.
GACAATCGGCATTTTCATAGCAATAAAAGCCGCCGCAATCCTTATTTTCCCTGACAAGGTAAACCATACGCTGCCATACGTAAGCGAATGGTCTCTGGAAGACTGGATCTGCGCCTTCATCGGGAAATACCCGAAACACTACAACAACCACTTGTTTGAGCCCTACATCGGGCCTTTCTACTATGTCCGCGACCTTTTCATTTTCTGTGCCCTTTCCCCTCTCATCCGACTGGGAATAAAAAAATGCAGGCTCGCTTTCTTCCTGCTTGTACTGTTACTTTATACAAGGGCACCGCTTCTGTTCTTTGGCTGGAGTGGATTTACATATTTTTCACTGGGATACTTCTGCGGAATGTACGGTCTGGACTTCTTTGAATTTGCCGACAGAGCTCCATGGAAGGCATTGATCCCGATCAGCGTCTTTGCAATTATTCTTACAGTATATTACACCGGAACAACGTCGTCCGTACTTGTTCTTATATCATGTATTTTCATGCTGAAATTTTCACAGGTAATAGCAGACCATTGCTATGAGCCGGCAAAATATTTGAGCGGATTCTCATTCTTCCTGTTTGCAATCCACGAACCTAAATTTCTGAACAAGCTTGTGGATGTATGGTATCACTTTATTCCGCAGAAAAACTGGTTCACCGATCAGGCAGAATTCTTCATCGTAGGTCTGGGTACCTGTGCAATCGCAACACTGATAGGAATCGCGCTCAAGAAATTCTGCCCTAAAGTGTTCTTCCCGCTGAACGGCGGCCGCTAGGCTAAGATTCCACACATTCCTTTATCAATCTGAATGAATTTTCCAGCGTAAACTGCTGGATAAATTCGTTTCCGGCTCTGGCAATCTGCTGCCGTTTTGCGTCATCCTTAATGAGCGCAAGTATGTTTGCGGCAAGAGCCTTCACGTCATAAACAGGACTTGTCAGGGCAGTTTTGCCGTTAATTGCATAATCTGCAAAACCGCCGATATCCGTGCAGACAAGGGCACAACCGCACTGCATGCTTTCTGCAGGAGGCAGAGCCCAGCCTTCTTTATTTGACGCGGCAACGAAAATTGCCGCACGGTTGTATATTTCAAGATGCAGACTGTGCTCAGGAGTACGGTAATACGAAACCCACTCCGGCAGCCCTTCCGGTTTTTCCGGATTTCCGAACATGGAGACGTGCAGCTCCGGCACTTCCTGATGAACAAGCTTTAATGCCGCAAGCGAATCCTCGCACCTCTTTCGCTCATCCTTGTGGTAAAGCATGCAGATTTCACTTCCGGTACGTTTTTCTATTGGATTGGTTATATGGAAGTATGCAAAATCAAGGCCGTTAGGAACAAGACTGGCCTTTCCGCCGGCTTCCTCAACCTTGCGCTTGAGCCAGTTTGCAATGACAATGTTATTGAATCCAAGAGCATAGGATTTCATGATAAGCCCGTCAGTATTTTCATGCCAGAGCTCATAATCCTGAATGAGGTAATATTTATTTTTAAGCGGAATCTTTTTGATGTCCGCAAGGGGAACGGCAGTCTCCACCGCAGTGGCAAAAACCAAAGTATTTTGGTTATATTGACTGAATGCCTGCCTGTTGAACCGGAACACAAAATGCTTGTTCATCCTGTTCTTAAAGGCATACCATTCGCCGGCCTTGTACTGCCCTCTTTTTAGACGATAGAAAAATCCAAGCAGAGTCTTTAATTTAAAAGTGAAAGAACCGCTGCGTTTCCAAAAGTCATAGCGGACATGGGAATACACAAGATGAACGTCGTAACCTTCACCGGCAAAGAAATCCGCATACTGATAGGCAATTTTAAAACCGCCTATCGGATATACATCTTTAATTGGAAAAAGAAAAACAATCTGCTTTTTATCAGCCAAAACCTGCCCCTTGTTTTAGTTTTCAGGGAACGTAATTGTAAAGGTTGCAGTACCTGTAGTAGCTTCCATGTCGGCCCTGAAACCATTGTCTATACTCTGATTTGATTCAACAGGCATAAATGCCAGAGAAGTCGAGCTGTCTGAAATCTCGCTCATGGCAGCAGTCTGCATACCTACACCGCCATTACCGCTGTTTGCATATGCGTTCTGGCGCAGGGAGCCCATGTTACCGTCATTGTTTACGCTTACACCCTGAGACTCACGGAGAACTACTTCATCCCGCTTTTCTTCAGTCGCCTGGACAGGCTCATTATCGCCCTCTGCCACAACAGGCTTCGCATTCTCACCAGTCGGCCATGTATCAATAACACCTCGGAAGTTCCTTACCTCGGCACCGCGGAAATGGTTGATCATTGAAACAATTGTACCTCGGACAGAAGCGGTTGCAACCGGAGAACGAACTACAAATCCAACCTTGCGGTTCTCGCGCTTTCGAACATCCGAAGTTACCGTACCAGTAGAAACGAACAGACTTGTACTGTCCTTTTCTTCCTGTTCCGCAAACTGCTCCACAGTCATTCTTGAAAGAGGAGACACAGTTACCATTGATTCATGGACGGCAAGAACCATTGTACTCTTAAAACCAGTCTGAACGACCGTACCCTTTTTGATTACGTCACCAACTTTAATCGGAACCCATGTATTGTTCTCAAGGCGCTCAACCTTGCCTTCTGCAGAAACTACTTTTGCAGAAAATTCTGCGGCAAAAGCAGAAGTTCCCATAAGCATTGCCAAAATTGCAGACAAAACAACTGTAAGTTTTTTCATAAATCTTCCTCCTGAAAACTGAGCTAGAACGAAAGGGCTGCCTTAAGCGTAAAGGCAGTTTTATTCATAGAATCAGAACCGTCACCGTCAAAATATTGTGAAACATTAAAGCCAAGCATAAAGTCGCTTACAACCTGCCAGTTAAGTCCGCAGTTATATTGGAATCCCACTGTAGCCATATCATCGTCGGCAGAAGAACCGTTCCTGTAATAGTCGCCGGAAGCGTCAAATACAAAATCTGTCGCAGCAGAGAACAAGAGGCTCTGAACCGGCCTTAAAGACAAGCCCAATCCGCATTTTGCAATTCCGGCGTACTGAATGTCGGTAAGTGAGCAGGTCGCAGACATGTTTGTAAATCCGCGGAAAACACCGAAGTTACCGTATTCACCGGAAGCAAATGAACCGTTAAGCTGCAGCCTCATTGAAAGGACAGGAGCATAGTAAATCAAATTGGCAACAGTCAGGTTTGAAAAATTAGTGCAGTCGCCGTTGTAGTTGTCGATTCCCAATGTAGAAGAAAAGTTATAGAAGAGAGTCTTTACGATAGGACCGTTCAAGCCCAAAGAAGCATAAAGACGCATATATCCTTCATGCTCTACGCGGAAAGTACCCAGAAACTGAGTGCTGAGAGTCTGTCCTGCAAAAAGACGCAGGAAAGAAACTGCCGCAGCACCTACAACATATTTTTCTGCAGGATCGTAAAGCTTGTCAGTATCAAGTTCAAAATAATAATTGTCCTTAATATTGTGGGTCTGACCAAAAATATCCGTGTAAGAAGCCCCATGGTCTTTCGCCTGTTCTTTTGAAGTAAGAATCTTTACATTCTGCGCATTCAAAAGACCTGTGTATGCACCGTAAAGGGACACCTCAATTTTAGGTCTCTTGTAGGAGAGAAGAAGTCCGTCAGCATTCTGAGCATAAGCAAGTCCGCTCAAATCACAGTAGAAAAAACGTCCCGCTGAAAGATTGAATGTTCCGGCAGGCTTCTTTGCAGAAAGCACAAGTTTGAACAGGTCAGAATCCAGTGCATTGATAACAGTGTCAGAATCACGGTCGTTCTCAAAATTATATATTGCCTCTGCAATAAAATAATTGGAACCAGTCTGACCGAAAGCCTGCTTGAACCAAAGGGAAGCAAAGTTCTTCTGATCAAGCTTGAAATCCTTGTCTATATTTGTCTTGATGATTGTATCGTTTCCAAGAAGTCCTCCGAAATCAACAGCAGAAGCGTAAGAAACAGAAAGTACAAAAACAGCAAAAACAGCAGCGATTCTTGTTGTGATTTTTTTCATTACTGAGCTCCTTCCGATTTTGAAATGCAGTCGTTGAGAAGATTGAGGGCATCAAGTCCGCTCAGGAGCATTGTTGAAGTGACCTGATTCGGCAGAATGCCTCGCGCCTTAAGCTCCCTGAAAGCGTAGCGGCGGTTTTTTGTAATCGTGTACAAGATTCCGCCTTTTATGCCGCAGGCCTTCATATAAAGCAAAGAAATATGACCGATAGTAATTGCATCATCCGGATTATCTTTTGCAGAAAAAAGTTTATGTTCCTGTAAAACAGCAAACGCATCCTGATTACCAGCGGATTCCTCAACAAGATTCATCAATGTTGCTGTAAGATATGCTGCCTGACCTTTAGAAATCTTATCTGTCTCCATCAAATCACTTAATCTCTCCGAGCTCTGAGCTGCAGAAAAAAACGTTGAGCAAAAAAACAACAATAAAGTAACGATAATTTTTTTCATTGTTAATTCCTAAATAATTTTTTTGTGCTTAAAAAATATTATATATAATGTTATAATTTTAGTCATGAAAAATACTTCTAAAGCGAAAATAAAGTTTAAAAAAAGTACAGAATTTTTCATCATCATCTGTTCTTCTGTGTTCTGGGGACTGATTGCAGTTTTTGGCGTTCTAGCCAGATTTGAATCAACTTTCTACGATATATTACTGAGAGTTAAAAAAGCACCTGTGGAGCGTCAGGAAATCCTGCTGGTAGACATCGACGACACGGCATTAAGCGAAATGGGAAGCTGGCCGTGGTCACGGGACAAAATAGCTGACTGTTTTCTTGTTCTGAAGGAATTGGACGCCTCAACGGCCGTATTGGATATTGAATTCCTTTCAGAATCAAATAAACAGCTGAACGAGGACGTATACAACGCCATTTCCGCTGATCCGGAAGCAAACGTTTCCCTTGTTTCAAAACTTTTCAAGGACAACGACGACTATTTTGCCAGGGCAGTTCAGTTCTTCGGCAACACCTGGCTTACAGTAAACGCCGGAAACCTTACCCTCGGCACCTCAGAGGAAGAAATGGACTATGCAAAAGCCCGCTTCCTTATTCAAGTAAAAGACGACAAAGATTATTTTAAAAAATACAAAATCTCAAAGAATTACGACGAATTTTCACCTGCCCTGCACAAAATACTCAGGAATGCGGCAGGCGCCGGCTTTACGAACGTGATGCTGGACTCAGACGGAATCCGCCGCCGAATTCACCTTGCCATCAGTTACCCGGACGGAGCCCTTGCGCAGCTTTCTTTCGCACCGCTCCTAAAGCAGCTTGCTCCGGAAAAAATCGAACTCAAACGCAGGACCCTTATACTTTACGGCTGCACAATGCCGGACGGCACAGAAACAAAGGACATAAAGATTCCTCTTGATAAAGACGGAAGCATGTTCATCAACTGGATAAAGAAAGATTTTTCCGCAACAAAATTCGTAACGGACGAAAGCGGAAACCAGACGGAAGTCATGGACAGCGACAACACATCGTTCAACCACTGCTCAATCTACCATCTGTGGAACCTTTCCCAGATTGAAAAGAACATAGTACAGGATCTGGCCGCAATCAATTCAATCTGCGAAGCACAGGGCATACAGGAGCTTCTGCAGAAATACAGCGACATTGCCGAATACAAGGACTACATCCTCAGCTGCATGCAGGGCTACAATGCCGATAATTCAAAAGCCGATGGCGGAGTTGATGAAGCAACTTACACCGAATATTTTGGCCTGCGAAAAGAATTCTTCGAATCTGCCCTTGCCTATCTGGACAGCGATGATTTTGCCGCCCTTGCAAACCAGGAGCAGTTCTTCAACAATCCGGACTTCATGACAAACGTGGAGTACCTTTCAGAAGATTTAATTGACTACAACGAAATTTTCGAAACCCTCTCACCGATTTTCTACAAAAAATTCTGCATTATCGGCAATACAGGAACAGGAACAACCGATCTTGGCTCAACGCCGTTCTCAAACGCATATCCGAACGTAGGAACACATGCCAACGTATACAATACAATCTTGAACCAGGACTTCATCCGTCCAGTAGACTGGTACTGGGGAATTCTGCCGACAATCATACTTTCAGTGCTTGCATTCTGCTTCCATTCAAATCGCAAGGTTTGGCTGCAGGCATTAATCGGCATCAAGCTTCTCGCAATAATTATATTGATTCCGCTTATTTCCATGGCGGCATTCAATATTTACATACCGTTCTTTACGCCGCTCCTCATAGCATTCACCTCATTCATTCTCGAGACAGTATACCGCTTCCGTTCCAGCGAAAAAGACAAGAAATTCATTACAAACGCCTTCAGCCAGTGTCTTAGCAAGGACGTTGTAAATGAAATCATCAAGGATCCTTCAAAACTTACCCTGGGCGGAAAGAACTTTGACATGACAGCAATCTTTACCGACATCCAGAAATTCTCGGGATTCAGCGAACTTCTTTCCGCAGATGAGCTGGTAGAACTTTTGAACTACTACCTTACCCGCATGAGCGAAATCATCATTGCAGAGCACGGAACAGTAGACAAATACGAAGGAGACGCCATCGTCGCATTCTTTGGCGCTCCGGTCCACATGCAGGACCACGCAAACAGAGCCTGCCTTGCCGCAGTAAAAATGAAGCAGGCAGAAATCGAAATCAACAGGACAATCCAGGACATTGTAGAACGCGAGGACAAGGCAGCCGTAAACCCGACCCTGTATTCAGCGTTCTACATAATGGTGCACAACAAAAGGACAATCTTCACTCGAATCGGTATAAATTCCGGAAGCATAGTTGCCGGATTCATGGGTTCAGAAAACAAAAAGAACTATACCGTAATGGGAAACAACGTAAACCTTGCCAGCCGACTTGAAGGCGTAAACAAGCAGTACCATACAAACGGAATCCTCATAAGCGAGGCAACCCGCATGGAACTTGACGATTCATTCATTGTGCGCAGCCTTGACCGCGTACAGGTAGTGAACGTAAAGACTCCTATCCGGCTTTACGAAGTGCTGGGCATAAAAGATGAAAACAGCGAGGCTCTTCTGCGCTACGTTGCCGCATGGGAACAGACAATGAAAACCTTTGAAAGCGGCAGCTACGAACAGACCTTGAGCCAGTTCAAAAAGCTCCTGACCGTTCGCCCGGAAGACAACACATGCAAATACTACATTGAGCTTCTTTCTGAATTCTTCATTCAGGGAAAATTCCCTACCCCCCAGGACGATTTCGGCGTCGCATACAACGACAAAAACCCGGAAGACATGGATCCAAGCTGGGTTGGCACAAAGAAAGAAATAAAAGGCACGTTCACCCTGCTGCAGAAATAACCGCCCTAGCATTTACCTTTAGTATGCGCGCGCTCTTCCAGTGCGGCTTCTATTTCTTCAACAAAGTCCCGGCCCCAGTAGTCGCATAGCATTTCGTAGGCCTGGGGCTTCAACTCTGGAATTACAAGCTGGCGATAGTTGAATATGTTGTGGGCAAGAAAACTACGGCAGTTGCCTTTTACACAATCCAAAATTTCTTCGGTAAGAACTTTGCTGACCTGATCCTGAGGGAGATTTTCTATTTCTGAAAAAATCGACGTAAATACAGAGGCTGTTGAAACTATTTTTCGCCAGTCTTCTATAGTTTTTATTTTCATAAGGCTGGTAACACCAGTTTCGGCACAATATACGTAGACTGTATCTTTTACGCCAAGATATGTATATTCTTTTACGGAACATTCATAGGCAAGCCAGAAAAACAGAAGATAGTCCTCTGCCATTGTACAGGAAACCAAGGGAATATGTTCCAGAGCATTCATTATAAGCTCCCTGTCGTAAAGTTTTCCCCACATGAAACCGGTAATATCCATATCAATCAAAAAATGCTGGATTATCTGCTGACCTTTAAGAGCACCAAAATGAATGTTGTGTACTTTTTCAGCCATTTCTTTCTGAAAATCCCCGCCTATGGAAGTTATCAGCTCTGCATCAGCATGAATGATTTGAGCGCCAGTTTCCTTTGCATGCCTGTAAATTTCAGCAAGGGAATTTTCCTTAAGGTAATCATCGCTATCCAGCATAAAAAGCCAGCGACCTTTTGATTCGTAGACTGCCGTTCTGCGACTTTCAAAGGCACCTTTGTTCTGTTCATGCCTTACATATTTTACAGGAAGAGAACAACTTTTTTTAAATGCCTTTACTATTTCCCTGCAGGAACGTCCTTCTCCGTCACGACCGTTTGAACAGTCATCTACTACAACAATCTCAATGTAGAAAAGGTCTGAAACCTGCTTTTTAACAGATTCCAGACACCGCAGAAGCGTACCTTCCGTGCCGAAGACAGGAACAAGTACGCTTACATCAATTTTTTTATCAGCAAATATGTTGAGCATTTTCTAAGTTACAGACTAATCCTGTGGTACAAAATACATGCAATAAGGGGGGGTGCCCGAAGATTCAGATGCAGATTCATATTTTAACCAATATTTGATGGTGTCAGAAAATGTAACAGCACCAAAATATGTACCATAATTTGGATCTGAACTACCTAATGTCTCATATTTTCCAACCAGTTCCTTGCCGTCTGCAGTCCTAATGATAATCAGAAGCCTTCCTGAAGAAAGTTCATGCATCAAATTCTGCATAAGCGGTTGCTCTTTAGAAGAATAGAATTTGGTTAAATCTTCTTCCCCAACCTCAAATATTTCTGACACCTGATAACTTCCTGAAGAACTATCATAAGGAATAAAAAGTGATGCACCGTCATACAGACGAAATGTTACAGAAGCTCCACTATCAATACTGAAGTTCCTAAATTCCTGTGTTCCGTCGTAATCCCAAAAACTGTCCACTTCAAACTTCGTATAGGAACCCGTACCTCGCAATGCTACCTCATTACCATAAATAGTAAGCGTAGGATCAACTTCACCCTTTCTCAAGACATATTTAGTTCTAGGAGTAATTATGTGAATTTCCTTATACTGTTCCATTTTATTAAAAATACCCTTATCCTCAGAGTACAATGCATTCCAGTCAAGTATAAAATCTCTGCCGCAATATAAGGAATTTCGCTTCCTACATACTTCTTTGCAGCAATAGTAATTAAAGTATTCGCTGTAAATTTAGATTGGTTCCCAACTAATGGGCTAATATCTGCTAGTGCAAACT
>JAFPCT010000160.1 GCA_017390125.1 Treponema sp. | reverse complement strand
GTTGAAACAGACAGAGATGTTTTTCCTGTGCCGCCTTTCTGGATTGCAAAAGTAGTTATTTTCATAATAAGCTCCATAAAAAATATTTCTCATTCAAAAAATGAGATATGGCGGGAGAAGGATTCGAACCTCCAAATTCTATGAGGCTGTCATAGCAAGTTACCAAATTACTTAATCCCGCTAAAACAGGGAGAAAATCTCCCTGCCGCTTAATGCTTCCAGCGTGCTAACTTTTTTATCCACATTAAGCTTTTTGTCTTTTTTCTGACTTGCACAGATTTTGAATTTCTTCAAAAGACTGTTAAGACAAAAAAGGACTGCTTAAAACTTCGCGCCATTGAAGTTTAAACAGCCCTTTTTTAAAGGAGATGATGGAAAATCACAAAGAGATTTCCTAACTTTCATTATTTATATGGCGCTAAAAACGTGCATTTTGAAAAATACGACGTATTAGCGCCAAAATTCCAAAAGTTAGCACAAAACCAACCGAGAATTTATTGTTTTTATTTTACAGAAAATTGTTTTAAAAACAAAAAATCCTGCGGTAATTACATGTAAATTACACAGCAGGATTTCCAAGAAATTAAAGATTAAAACACAATTACTTGCAATACAAGCTTTTATGCTTCTTTTTTTTGGACGGTGAGAGGATCGAACTCCCGACATTCTGGGTGTAAACCAGACGCTCGTACCAGCTGAGCTAACCGTCCGCTGATGTATATGACTATATATTTTCTGAAAAAAAATGTCAAGCAGTCCTGTCTGTTTTTTACGAAAAAAAATTACAGGACTGCCTGCTGTTCTACTGAACCTTTCTCAGGGTTGCTTTTTCAAGAACCAGGACCTTTCCGTTTGCGTCGGAAACGATTATGTTCTTTCCTGTTACAGTAACCGGAGTCGCGGACTTTACTGTGCTGTCAGACTTAAGTTTTCTGTTTAATTCTGCGTCAAATTTTCCAAGATAACAGTCTGAGCCTTCCTGAATGATGCAGTAATATTCGCTTCCGTCCTGTACAAGCACAGATTTTTCTGCAATAGTTTCGTCGCTTTCCTTTGTGATTTCCATTGTGTCAGGGGAGAGAAGCACGAGTTTTACAGCTCCGTTTCCGCTGTTTTCACCAGCAATAGCAACAAAGTTTGTGCCTGCCTGCCATACCGTTCTGTTGCGTATGAAGCGTACCGGGCTTGATTTGATTATGCTTCCGTCCTCAGTGTTTACTTTTACAAGTGCAGAAAGAAGGTTTGCCTCGTCAACAAGCTGGATGGCATAGGCAGAAGATGCGGCCGCATTCTTGATTTCTTCTTTTATTATCTGCTGCTGGTCGGATGCGATTGTCTTTCGCTCTTCCTGGGCTTCTGATGTTTTTTTATCAGCTGCAGCCTGCTGTTCTGCTGCTTCTTTTTTTGCTTCTTCTGCTGAAACTTTCTGCTGTTCCTCAGCTTTTTCCTGCTCTTCAAGGGCTTCCTGCTTTTCTTCTGCCTCAGCTTTTGCTTCTTCAGCTTTTTCGCGGGATTCAGCAGCTTCTTTCTGAGCTTCCTTGTCTTTTGGATTTTCTTTTGCTTTCTGTTCTGCCTCAGCAGCCTGCATTTCAGCTTCTTCAGCTTTTACCTTTGACTCTTCGGCTTCTTTTTTTGCTTCTTCAGTCTTTGCCTTTTCTTCGCTCAGTTTTTTCTGTTCCTGAACTGCATTTTTCTGGGCTGTCTGAGCTTTTTCAGCAGCCTGCTCAGCTTCTCGTTCCTTAAGGTCCACCATGTCCTTGCGGCTTTCGATGTTCTTGTCGTCGTCGTCCTGCATGTGCTTAACAACCTGAGTGTCGCTTATCACGGATGTGTCGATTGTGCTGAGACCTCCGTTTGAGACGTCAAAAAGAGGGATTACAATCTGGCTTTTTCCCGGCCAGTCCTTGTAGTTTACTGAAAGACCGCATTTTTCTGCGGAAAGATTGTCGGATACGATTTTTTTGTATCTGGAATTAAAGGCATCAAGTTTTCCGCGGTAAACTGCATTGTAAACAGTGACGAACACGGCAATTGTCTCGGCATCTTTTTCTGTGTAGCCGTATGCGCTTGAAAGGTATGCCGCGATAATGTGGCGGAGGTTGTTTATGTGGTCAACTTCGGCGTCACTTCCGATGAGGATTATGTCTGCGTCAAGTCCGTCTTTTTCCTCTGGATTTACTGCATGAATGACAGAATATCTTCCGGCTCCTGCCTTTGTGAATTTTTCCGTGGATGCGGCAACATTTTTTCCCATGTTCGAGCCGATTCCTTTTATGCTCATAAGAGAGTCGATTTTTGAATGAGGACCGGTATAGTTTATGAATACAATGGATTCTGCATCCGGCGCGCTTTCAAGTTCTGACTTGTCTACTTCAAGGGCGAATGCGTTTGCTGTAAGGATAAGGGCTGCAAGAAATACTGCGATTTTTTTCATGGAAACTCCCGAGTTATTTTGTAAAGGTTCTTAATTATACATCTAAATTTTCAGTGTTGCAATTTTTGAAAGGGTATTCCGTGCATAATCTTTTATTTCCCGCGGATATTTTGGATTTGAAAAATCCATAAGGATTGAAATTCCGTGGTTGTAGAATGCTGGACGGCCCATGAAGCGGCAGATTTCGTAGACAGCGTCGCAAAGGGCAGTTAGGGTTTCTTTTTCAGAGGGATTTATCAGCGGGAACCTGGCGTCAATTGCAGAAAGAATTGAATCCTCTGGATCAAATCCGCATTCTGCAACTGATCGGAGCAGTTCTGCAAGAAGATAGTCTTTCTTTTCGTTCCTTATGAGAAATGCGAGGGGGTTTACGAATGTATCGATGCCCAAAGTGTTCAGCTGGCTGTACAGCTCGGATACGCCGATAGTGTCAATCTCAAATACTGACTTGTAGTCCGGACGCGCCCCGGAATTTTTCTGCATCAGATATGAGCGGTAGGCCTTTTCAAATGTAAGAAGTGCGGAGACATAGTCCCTTTCGTCCTTTCCGTAGTTCCCTTCCAGAATAAGTTTTTTCCGTTCTTCGCCTGTTATTGTTTTTCCGATTTCATCGGAGAATGCCGTCGACTCGAAATAGGTCTCGTCAGGGTGATAAAAGGAAATGTATGTGCGTTTTTTTGTCTGGAATGGTTTTCCGTCTGTTTTTTTTGAAAGTGATTGGGAAAGTTTGAATCCTGCCATTACCCAGGTGTCCGTGCATAAAAGGAGAGTTCCTCTCTGGCTGAGGAAAATTTGATTCCACCTTGCAAGGGCGTCATTTTTCTTAGGAAAGGCAAAGGTGCGCTCTGCAGTGCCTGAAGTGGTGTAAACGTATGCCTTCTCTTTTCCGGAGATGAATATTTTGTCGGAAAGACGGGCAAACTGAATGTCATTCTGATTTGTTAAATACATGGGAGAAGAAAACGATGTCTCTTCTGTGCCGTTTTTGAGTGAAAGTATGGAAATTCGTGCAGTTCCTCCGGTTCCTGAAAGAACTGCGGCTTTGCTGCCGGAAAGCTCTGTGAACAAGGGGGTTCCGCGGTAAGATTCAGAGCTGCCGGAAGAGAGGGTGTTTTTCCATGCAGAAACAATCCTGTTGTTTTTTACAAGGCAGAGCCCGTTTCCGTCCCTGAAGCATAAAAATACTCCATTTTCCACTGAATATGCGGCGGTGATTGTTCCGGAAAAGGTGATGTTCTCAAGCTGTTCACCAAAAGGTGATATGCGAAGGGCTTTTGACTGTTCTGTTTCCGCTGTCTTTAAAAAAAGAAGCAGGGAGCCGTCATTAAGCTCAATCAAGTTGCTTTTTGCAAGCGGCTCTGTCTTTATGGTCCATTTGGGAATTCCGTTTATGCCGAAACATGTTGTATTCTCGTTTCCGCTTACGAAAATTCTTTGGTCCCGGCCTGTAACCGGAGGTCTTGTGATTTCGTAGGGGAGTTTTTTTGACCACAGAACTTTTCCGCTTGGATTTACAAGAAGCAGAGTGTTTTTGTTTACGACAGTAAGGAGAAAATCGCTTGAAAATTCAGTTAGGAACGGGGAGCTTTTTCCGTCTATGCTCCGTTCCCAGAGTTTTACTCCTCTGTCTGTACAGGCACATATTAATTTTCCGTCTGTAAGGACTGCGTATCCGTAGGAGGTTTCAACCGGCCTGCAAAGGGCTTTTCCGCCGAGAACTGTCGTCCAGTCGGCTGTCATGCCGGAAATCGGAATTTCCTGTGCCGTAAGCTCTGCCTGCATTATGAAAAGCAATAGTAGTAAAAAGGCGGAAAAGTATTTGTGTTTCATGGCTGTATTTTCTCGAAGAAAGCAAGGCTTTCTATGTGGCTTGTGTTAGGGTAAAAGTCCAGGAGGAAAAGTTTTTCCAGCCTGTATCCTGCTTTTATCAGATGGTATGCGTCCCTGGCATGGGTTGCCGGATCGCATGATACGGAGCGGATAAACGGAATGCCGGAAGAGCAGAGCCAGTCTCTGACAGGTTTTTCCATGCCGCTTCTCGGAGGGTCAATTACAGCAGCGTCAAAGCGGGTGCCTTTGTTCATTTCACACCATTTTGCGCCGCTCAGACCTACTGATTCGTGATTTTTTCCTGCAAGATTTTTTTCTGCAAAAACCAGTGCGTCCCTGTTATGCTCCACAAGGGTAACTTTTTCAAAGCGGTCGGCAAGAAAAACGCTGAAGGTACCGCAGCCGGAGTACATGTCAAGTACGGATTTTCCTCTTAAACTTGAGCATAGGGTTTCAATTGATTTTTCAAGTACTTCCATGTTTGACTGAAAAAATCCGCGGACATCAAAACTTATTGTCTTTCCCAGTATGTTTACTTCAACAGTATTTTCTTCAGAAATGATGGAACCTGAGTATCTTTTCTTTATCTGCTTTATGTTCCTGTTTTTT
>JAFPCT010000159.1 GCA_017390125.1 Treponema sp. | reverse complement strand
GTTGTGATGATATACGGAACACCTTCACATGATACAGACGGAAGCCTTGAAGTTTTCAGAAAAATCAAGGCAAAGAATACGATTACAATTCTGGAAGCTGCAAAGCCTTATTTTCTGGAAAACGGAAAAGTTGTTGAAACATCAACGGCCCCGGAAGCCTTGATTTTTGGAATTCCAGAACCTAGAAAAAAGTACCTGCTTGCAAATGCGACTGCAGGAAAGGACGAGACCGAAGGCGCAATAAGAGACGCAATGCAGAAAGTCTGTTTCTTGCTTGCTTCTATCCGCCGGGAATACTCAAATATTCCTTGTGTCATGCTCTATCATGGTGATATTGCCGGAAGTTCTTTACAGAATGGCCGGACAATTGAGAGGGGAACAGGAATTGCAATTTCAATTGATGAACTATCTTCGATAGGTGCAGATTATTACGCGCTTGGACATATCCATAAGTCGCAGCAAGTAGGAAACCTTCCGGCTTATTATGCCGGAAGTATCTACCCGAAAGACTTCGGCGAAACTCACAAGGCAGGTTTCAATTTTGTGAAGATTGAACCTGGAAAAGAAGCCGATGTTCAGCGCGTAGATTTTCCACATCCGCAGAATATAAAGATTGAGGGCGGAGCTGATTTTTCTGTAGACGCTATGGGCGCGGAAGGTGATTTCAGCGGGAAAAAAGTCTGGCTCGAAATTACCTGCTCAAAAGAAGAACGTGTTTTGCTTGATGAAGATAAGATTCTTTCAGAAATTAAAAAACATGGGGCAGTAGAGGGAAGCCGTGTTACAATCAGCGAAATTCCTGCAGAAACAGTAAGAGCGGCTGAAATTACGGAAGCCTGCGGAGTTTCTGACAAATTTAAAGTATGGGCTTCAAATACAGGGCTTGAACTTAAAGATTCTGTTCTGCAGAAAATTGCCGAACTTGATACAGAAATTTCAAAAGGCAACGCAAAGGCAAGAGGAGCGTGGGAACTTGTATCTTTGAAATTGCGAGGATCAATTGGAATCTATAAGGGAATCGGCAAAGACGAAATCACGATAGATTTTGATTCTTACGATTCGGGACTTATCGCACTTACAGGTGAAAACGGCAAAGGAAAAACAACACTTATTGAAAACTGCCATCCTTATCCGCAGTTGCTTACGAGAAAAGACAAGCTCCAGGAACAGTTCAGACTGCGCAACAGTTTCCGCGAAGTTATCTACCGCGACAGAGATTCTAAGTGCATGGTAAAATGTCTTATACAGATTGACGGAGAAACAAAATCAGGTTCATGTAATTATTTTGCTTATACATCAGACGATAACGGCAAAACATGGAATGCAGTTCCGGGTGTTGACAAGAACCTGAAACCTTATGAAGATTTTATTGCTCAGACGTTCGGCCCGATAGAATTGTACTTGCGAACTGCATTTATAACACAAAGACCGACAAAGAATCTTCCTGATCTGACAGACGCGACTGCAGGAGAAAAGAAAACTCTTTTTGTTGAACTTGCTGGAATTGATTATTTACAGAAATTTGCGGATGCTACAAATAAAAAAGTAACAGAAAATGAAAATCTT
>JAFPCT010000014.1 GCA_017390125.1 Treponema sp. | reverse complement strand
TGTTTTCTTTCTCCTGCAGTAAAAAAATTCTCTGTAAGAATTTCCCGGACTTTTGCCCATACGCCGATTGCAATTGCAACATGAAGGCTTGGTACGCAGAGAAGGTGAGGGTCAAAAAAATGAATTAACAGGAATTTCGGCTTTTTGAGATACAGTGGCCGGTCTGTGGTGGAGAGTGCGTGAAGGTATATTTTTGTGGCGTTTTCGTAAAGCGTGCGGATGAAGTCTATTATCTTGATGTTAAGAGGCATTCCTTTTTTAAGTCCGAGTTTTTTAACGAACATGCGCATTATGCGGCAGAAAAAGTTTACGAAATCCATGTAAATCTTTACGTTCTCCGGAACAAATGGAATTTTTCTGTCCAGTTCGTGATCAACGGAGATAATTTTTATTTTTGAAATGCCCAGCTTGCGTTTGTTCTGAATTCCGATGAAACTTTGCCATGCAGTGAGAAGCAGTTTCCATACAGGGCGGAATGATTCAGAATTGAAAGGCATTACGACAAAAGCCCAGAGGTGAGAAAAATTTCCGAAAGGTTTTACATAGTTTTCAGCTTTCATTTACAGCTCCTCTTCCTGTTTTAAAGAATCCAGACGTTCAAGTCTTTTTTTATCCGGAGTTATGCATAGGTTTTTTTCATGGGTCGGGAGAACCAGCCCTTTCGGACCATTTTTAGCCCGCCGCAGATATTTTACATGGGTGTAGTACAGATCCGTTTTCCCGGCATTCCGCGCTTTTGAATAGTAGACTGCCAGGTTTGCTGCATCCAGAAGTATTTCCAGCGGAACGGTTTTTCCCGGTCTGTTTTTAACAAATACATATCCGCCTGGAAAATCCCTTACATGAAGCCATAAGTCCGAGCCTTTCACATGATGGCGCAGAAGTTCGTCGTTTTCGTTCGCGTCTCTGCCCACAAGTATGTACCAGCCGTCAACGGTATAATCCAGGCCGGGATGCTCCTTTTTTTTCTGCTGCTTCGGAGTGACATTTTTGCGCAGAAGCTGCTCAATCCGCACAGGATTTTTTTCGTTCAGAATTTCCTGGTAGCGTGAATCAAGCTTCTGGATTTTCTTTTCTGAAAGCTCAATGTCGTGAATGATTGAAAGTGAGCCGCTCTGAGCCTTCTTATAATTTTCGTAGTAAACCGATGCATTCTCATGGGCGGATTTTTCTGGATCGATGAGGATTCGCACCGTTTTGCCGGATTCATAATCTTCACATTCAAGAAATCTGCTCTTTTCGTCCAGAAGGTGTCCGTATGAAAGAATGAGGTCACCCTGACGCTTTAAATCTTCTGAATTTTTGAATTCTTCCTGCTTTTTCCTGAGTTTTTCCAAAGCAGAGACCATGCGGCTTTTTGTCTGGGTGTACCATTTTTCTGCCTGCACCAGCAGTGCTTCACGGGAAAGGCTTTCTGCATGCTCGCCGTACCAGAGGTCTACTTTCTGGTTGAAAGTTAATGACGATCTTCCCGGATTTTTTTCCTCGTATTCTCTCTGAAGCTCTTCAAATTCCCGGACAGGGAACACTTTTTCCGCAAGGCCCTTGTCTTCCGGAGGAATGTACGTTCCGCCGGTCATCTCACCTTTTTTAGGGCGGCGGAACATTGTATCAAGAATAGTGTTGTTCGAATCGCAGAGCAGGATGTTGGCGGCATTGCTCCACAGGCGTATGTACATTATAAAGCTGTCGTCGCCGTGAGCCAAATCCATGCGTATTATACGCTGAAGTCCCAGCTGCCGGCAGGACGTTATTTTTGAGCCCTTTATGTTTGACCGCAGAAATTCCATGAAGCGCAGAGGTTTTTCGTTTTTTACGATTTTACGCCGGGTTTCGTTTATACGGCATGCATTCTGAGCAGTGCAGATAAGAACTGTTTTTGCCTCGCCGTTTGCATAAGTGTAGAGCGCAAGCGTGTCGTATCCCGGCT
>JAFPCT010000158.1 GCA_017390125.1 Treponema sp. | reverse complement strand
ACGTAAAGAAGAGCGACCGTGGACTTACAATCAGTATTGAAAACATCCAGTTCCAGCCGGACTCCGCATTCCTTATGGATTCAGAAAAAATCAAGCTTACGAAAATTGCAGAAATTCTGAAGGGCTTTGAGAATGACCTTCTGATTACAGGTCACTGCGCAAAACGTGGAAGCGTAAAAATGCAGCAGCTTTTGAGCGAGGAACGCGCCGCAGCCGTAGCAGAGTACCTTTCAAAACTTAACGTAAGAAAACCGAACTGCATATTCACACAGGGAAAAGGCGCATCTGAACCGATTGATTCAAACCTCACGGAGACAGGCCGGGCCAGAAACCGACGTGTCGAAATTACAATCATGGACAAATAGTAGAACATCCTCTCTTCTCGCATCTCCAAAACCTGCGTTTAACCTATTGTCACAAAACAGGTGATTCAATATCATTTAAATATGACAGGAATCGTAGATTATAACGCAGGAAATATAACCAGCGTAGAGCGTGCCATGAAATTCATCGGGGCGCCTTATGTTCTTTCAAAAAATCCGAAAGACTTGGAAAACGCAGACCGGATAATATTCCCGGGTGTAGGAGAAGCAGCCTATGCCATGGAACAGCTTAAAAAAAGCGGTTTTGACGTGTTCTTGAAAGACTGGGTAAAGAGCGGTAAAAAACTTACCGGCATCTGCCTTGGCTCACAGATAGTTTTTGACTGGTCAGAAGAAGGCAATACAGAATGCCTTGGTCTGATTCACGGAAAAATCAGACACTTCTCAAACTTATGGAAAGAAGCCGGCGTAAATGCAGAACTGCTGAAATCTCCTCACATGGGCTGGTCTGACCTTACATACAAAAACGGCGGCTCAAGCCTGTTCAACGGCATACCGGAACATTCTGACTTCTACTTCGTTCACTCTTATGCAATCTGCCCGGATGATTCTTCTGTCATAAAAGCGACAGCAGATTACGGCATTCAGGTTCCATCCTGCATTGAAAAAGACAATGTTACAGTATTTCAGTTTCACCCGGAAAAATCCGGAGAACACGGACTTGAAATTTTGCGCAACTTTACAAAAGAGGACTTGCCATGCTGAAAAAACGAATAATTGTCTGCCTTGACGTAAAAGACGGAAGAACAACAAAAGGCGTAAAATTTCTTAATAATGTTGACATAGGCGACCCGGTTGAAATGGCTGCAGAATATTACCGACAGGGCGTTGATGAGCTTGTTTTCTACGACATCATCGCTTCTGCCCGGGGAAGAGGTCCGATCCTTGACCTTATCTCAAAGGTTGCAAGCCAGGTTTTCATACCGTTCACAGTTGGAGGCGGAATAAACACAATAGAAGACATCCGCTCAACGATTCTTGCAGGAGCCGAAAAAGTAAGCCTTAACAGCCCTGCAGTAAAAAATCCGGACCTTATAAAAGAAGGTGCCCGCATTTTCGGAAACCAGTGCATTGTGCTTGGAATGGACGTACGAAAAGACGCGACAAAACCAAGCGGATACGGCACCACAATTCACGGCGGACGAGTTGACACCGGACTTGATGCCTTGGAATGGGCAAAAAAAGCAGTAGGACTTGGAGCCGG
Organism: Treponema sp.; assembly: GCA_017390125.1. Taxonomy (GTDB): domain Bacteria; phylum Spirochaetota; class Spirochaetia; order Treponematales; family Treponemataceae; genus Treponema_D. Next base: position 4,716 of record JAFPCT010000158.1, on the reverse strand, counting down.
AGAAATCGTATTGAATTCAATGGATGCAGACGGCACAAAAAACGGCTACGATGTTGAGCTTACAAGAATGATTTCAGAGAATGTCCCTGTACCAGTAATTGCAAGCGGCGGAGCCGGAACACCGGAGCACATGGCTGAAGTCCTTACAAAGGGAAAAGCAGACGCCGCACTTATAGCAACAATGGTACATTCAGGAAAATATACGGTGAGCGGAATAAAGCAGACCTTGAATTCCGCCGGAGTTCCGGTACGCATTTAATCCATAATACAAAATAAGGAAATAAAAGTTATGACGACATTCAAACAGTGGCACGAAAACGACCGCGCGAACTTTCAGTTCTACAGCGAAAATCAGGTGTACTTCTGTCAGTGCGACAAAAATCACCGGCTGAGCCTTCAGGAACTTTTGAAAATGGTCACAGATGCTGCAGTTGAAGACTTTAACCAGCGCTGCATGAGCTATGATACGCTCACAGAAAAGGGACTCGGAATTCTTGTAAGCCGACAGTCTTTCAGAATGCACAAAATGCCAGTCGGAAATCAGAAAATCACAATAAAAACCTGGGAAGAAAAGCCAGAGGCCCTGCAGTTTGTGCGCGCCTACGAAATTTTTGACACAGAGACAAAAGAAAAGCTCGTATCAGGCATCTCAACATGGCTTTTAGTTGATCTGAACAAACGACGCATCATGCCGATCAAAAGCTTTACCCTGCGCGAAGCTCCGGACATTCAGACAGAACATGACTGCCCTACCCTGGGAAAAATCGCCATGCCGGAAAACGCCGTTCTCCTTGCAGAACGCCCGATCTGGTACAGCGACATAGACGGAAACGGCCACATGAACAACGCACGCTACGGCGCCTTCGTCATCGACTCCCTGCCGGAAATCTACAGAAACCACGAGTTCAAAGACTTCAAAATAAACTATGTAAACGAAGCAGTCCTCGGCGGAAACATCAAGCTCTACGGAACATTCGACGACGACGGACACAAAGCAGTTGTAATCGGAAAGCAGGATGAAAAAATCTGCTTTGAAAGCGAGCTGTACTGGTAAAACAAGTTTGTTTTATAAACTAGTTTATTTTTCTAGTTGACTTTTGAATATACAGGACTTATATTTTAATGCGGAGGTGCCTATGGCAATCACATTAAATTGTATAGGTCATAACATATTCGAAATCGGTGCTTTCGATGCAAAAACCTATTTTTCCGAACTTCTTCGAAGAGTACAGTCAGGAGCAGTCATCAATATTTCAAAAAACGGAAAACCTGTTGCTGTCCTTCAGTCAAAGCAAAATTCACAAAACCAGACAGCATTAAACGCACATCAAAGGATTCTTGAGCGCGGTAAAAAATTCCGTTCAATGATGGAATCTTCTGATGCCGCCCCAATTACAGCAGAAGAGATCAGGGAGTTAAAAAACGATGGCAGAAAATACTAGCTTTCCCTGCTTTGTTGCTGACACATCTTTTATGGTCTCTTATCTTTTGAACGGACTTTGTTCAGACGAACTAAAAGATTCCATAAAAGACGTGGAATACGTTCTGCAGAACAACGGACAATTTTATGTTCCAGCCTTATTCTGGTATGAAATAGAAAATGTTCTGCTTGTAAAAAGCCGCAAAACCAGGGATGGTCAGGTAAAACTAACAAAAACAGACGCCATGGACATTCTTTATGATCTGCAATGTCTTCCAATTTACACCGATTCCCTGCCGGACGGAGAAATCCGCCAGCGCATCTTTGACCTTGCAGAAGAGCACAATCTTTCATATTACGACGCAAGCTATCTGGAGCTGGCACACAGATATAATCTGCCGCTGAAGACATTTGATGAGCAGTTGAAGGGATGTAAATAAAAAAATACCAGCGGTTAAACATATCTCTTCTCAATAAGACGAATTAACCCGCTGGTATTTTTTTGAAAATTAATTTTTCCAAGTCTAACTATTCAAGGATAGCACCTTTGTCGGCAGAAGAAACCAACTTAGCGTAGCGTGCAAGGTAGCCGTCCTTTACTTTTGGTGCAGGGGCTTTCCATGCGGCGCGGCGTTTTGCAAGTTCTTCGTCGCTTACATCAAGGTGGATCTTGTAGTTGTTGATATCCAAAGTGATTTTGTCACCTTCCTGAACCAGGGCGATTGGTCCGCCGTCTGCAGCTTCCGGTGAACAGTGTCCCAAAGAAGCACCGCGTGTAGCACCGCTGAATCGTCCGTCTGTGATGAGAGCAACCTGCTTATCAAGTCCCTGTCCGGCAAGGGCTGCTGTTACGGCAAGCATTTCGCGCATACCTGGACCACCCTTTGGACCTTCGTAGCGGATAACTACAACATCACCGGCTTTGATCTGTGATTTCTGAACAGCTTCCATTGCTTCTGATTCGTCGTTGAATACGCGGGCTGGACCTGTGTGGAGCATAAGTTCCTTTGCACATGCAGAGCGTTTTACAACAGTTCCGTTTGGAGCAAGGTTACCAAAGAGAATTGCAATACCGCCGTTGTCGCTGAACGGATTTTCAATCGGGCGAAGGATTTCCGGATTGCGGTTCTTTACGCCCTTGATGTTTTCGGCAATTGTTTTTCCTGTAGCAGTAATCAAATCTGTATGGATAAGGTTTTTCTTTGCAAGTTCAGCAAGAACAGCCTGAACACCACCGGCATCGTTCAATTCGCACATGAATGTGTGTCCTGCAGGAGCAAGGTGGCAGAGGTTCGGAGTTCTATTTGAAATTTCGTTTACTTCGTGAAGGTCAAGGCAGAGGCCTGCTTCGTGCATGATTGCAGGAACGTGGAGCATTGTGTTTGATGAACAGCCGAGGGCCATGTCTGCTGCAAGAGCGTTCTCAAAGTTTTCTTTTGTCATCATCTTGCGGGCTGTAATTCCACGCTTGTACATTTCCATTACCTGCATACCGGCATGCTTAGCCAAAGCAATGCGTTCACCAGTTACAGCTGGAATCGTTCCGTTTCCTGGAAGACCAAGACCAAGAACTTCTGTAAGACAGTTCATTGAGTTTGCTGTGAACATTCCTGAGCAGGCACCGCATCCAGGGCAGGCACAGTGTTCCATTTCCTTGAGCTGAGCTTCTGTAATCTTACCCACAGCAAGACCACCAACGGCTTCGAACATATCAGTCAAAGAAAGATTTTTTCCAGAATATGGATTGGAAGGATCGTTTCCAGGTAAGTGACCTGGCATCATTGGACCGCCAGAAACAAATACTGTAGGAAGGTCAAGGCGGGCTGCAGCCATGAGCATACCCGGTACGATTTTGTCACAGTTAGGAATCATTACAAGTGCGTCAAACTGATGTGCCTTTGCAACACATTCAACGCTGTCGGCAATAAGTTCGCGGGTAACAAGGGAATATTTCATTCCTTCGTGCCCCATGGCAATACCATCACAAACACCGATTGCAGGGAATTCGATTGGAGTTCCACCAGCCATGCGTACACCGGCCTTTACAGCCTCAGCGATGCGGTCAAGTTCAATGTGACCTGGAATAAGTTCGTTCTTTGCACAAATAATACCAACAATTGGCTGTGCAAGTTCTTCATCAGTGTAACCTGAAGCGTAATACAATGAGCGGTGCGGAGCGCGGGCTGTACCGCAGCAAGCGTTGTCAGATTTTTTTGCCATTTTGTAAACCTCTTTCTTATGGTAGTAAGCTTAATTTCATCTCTAGAAAAACAGTAAAAAAATAGCGGTAGGGAGAGAAAAATATTTCAAAAACATTCTGCGATGCTGCCGCGTGAGCAGCAACGTTTATCGTTCCAAGGCAGCGCAGCATGTAGGCCGATATCGACCGGTTTTGAAATATTTTTTCTCGACCGGCAGCTATTTTTTCAATGCATTTACATGAAAATTAAGATTCAAAACAGTTTCCTTTGCTTAAACGATAATACAAAATCAGATTTTTGGATAGTGAAAGGTTTTCAATCTATACTTTCCAAAACTGCAATAAAGTATTTTTATTAATGATGATAATGCAACAAGACAATCAGTTCAAGAATGAACAGACATTAACGAAGGATAACTTCTGTCTTGCCGAAACCACCGTTTTCTGGAGAGGCAAATGAAAAATCCAGTACAGTGGGACAATTTGAAAGGTAATCCTGAACGCTCTGGCGCAGAATACCGTTTCCATTGCCGTGGATTACGCTGAAATGCTTCAGCCCGTTCAGGACACAAAGATCAATCTGCCGCTCAAGAGCCTTAACCGCTTCTTCTGCATGAAGTCCCAGAAGCCTGAGCTCATACGCCGGTCTGGAATCCTTTGAATCCCCCGAAAGATCCAGCGTGTATGAGGGAGTGCGTTTTTTTGGAGATGAAACCAGCGTAAGGTCTTTCTGCTTCATCACCATATTTACGGAACCAAATTGAACTTCCCACTGAGCCTTGCCGCGGGCAGAAACGATTACGCCTTCCTGCCTGCTTTTTCCAGCTACAACAGAAGCTCCCGGTGCAAATTCAAGCACCTCAAGGGTTACCTGCTTTTTGCCGCTCACTTCCCGTTCATTTTCCGGACGGGCAATGCTTGTTGCATTCTTGAGCGCATCCTTTAGTTTCGTCTTCTTTTTTGTAGCCTTGCGGCTGGTGCGGACTTTTTCTTTTTTGGCAAATTCTTCCATCTGAAGGGCGAGCTCTTCTTCCTGCCTCAAAAGTTCCTGCTCACGTTTTTCAACGTCATCTGTAAGCTCTGCAATGAAATTCTT
>JAFPCT010000157.1 GCA_017390125.1 Treponema sp. | reverse complement strand
GATTTGTTTTCCAGAACGATGCAGCAGTCAACTTTGTGCTACGCAAAAAACAGAAAGAAGCTTTCTCCTTTTGTGGATTATGAGATAACTGACTGGGCAAAGACAAATGCAGACGGAGATGAGCGGGGAAACTGGTTCAGCGGAAGCATAAGTTTTTCGGAAGAGCGGTCAAATCCGAATCATCAGAACTATTACGAAATTGTTTCTCCCAGCGGAAAAAGGTGGAGGCGGCAGTGGCTTGTTGACCGCCGGCTTATGGAAAGCCTGATTGCAGAAAATAAAATTTACTGGGGTCAAGCTCCTGATTTTGCAAATGTTCCCCGCAGAAAAATATTCAACGGGGAAATGAATCCCATCATCCCGAAAAATATAATCGACGGCACAAAGTCTACCCGGGCTTCCCAGATGGAGCTGGACAGCCTGCTGGGTGAAAAAAATTGTTTTGACAATCCGAAGCCGGTGGAGCTTGTGCAGCGGTTCATTCAGATTTCAAACATGAGGAAAGACTGTCTTGTCCTTGATTTTTTTGCAGGAAGCGGAACTTCCTTTGAAGCTGTTGTCCGTCAGAATAAGCTGGACGGGGGCCGCCGAAGATGCATATTAATTCAAAAGCCGGAACCCATAGAAAAAGCTTCATCGGCTTTTTCCACGATTTCCGGCCTTTGCTATGAGCGCATAAAAAAAACTATTCCCGAAAAGGACGGACTTTTATATTTCCGCTGTTCGGAAAAAGATTCCTGATCTAGAAAAGTTTTCGGCATTCAAGGTAGAAGCGTTTTTCGTCTGCTTCGCCCATACTGAAGCTTTTTCGCGGAAGAGGACCGCGTCCGTTGATTGTCGCAAAGAAACTGTCCTTTGCAACCGGCGGAAGAAGTACGCCTGTTGCGTTTTCTTTTGCACCAAGTCTGAAAATTTCCTGGGCACCGTGAATGTAGTCGATTTCTGCATCAGAACCTTCGGCTTCTGCGTCCTTGAGGAATTCATCCAGGGCAGGCTGCAGGCGGCTTACTGCAAGGTCTGTAATTCCGGTTGAAAGGAGGGTGTACATCTGTTTTCCGTCCTTCAGGTATACGAAACCAAAATCCGCCTTGCTGTTTTTTACAGCATTTTCCAATTCTTCGCCGGATTCAAGATTCTTTACATTGCCGTCAAGCTTTTCTTTGAGGGCGGAAATAAGTTTTTCTGTGTTCACGTTGAACATAACGCGGTGGATCGGTTCAAATGTAAGTCCTGTGTCGTAAATGTTCACAATTTCAACAAGGGCATATCTTACACGGCTTTCGCTGTCTTCCGGATGTTCTTTCTTGTGTTCGTCCCAAACGGCTTTTGCAGTTGCAAGGGAATGGTTTCCGTCTCCAACAGCAAAAAGGAAAATTGAACCGTCTTCTGCTGTGTTTTTCTGAGCAAGAGAATCAAGAGCCTTCTGTACATATTCAAGGTTTTCTTTTCCTGCGACTTTCCAGCCGCTTATGCTTCCAGAATTCTGCATGAGGTTTCCGCTGTAAACTGGTTTTTCTGCCTTTACTTTTTCACCGGTTCCTTCAACAAGGGAATGGTCAGGATCGTTTACAAGAAGCATGATGTGCGGTGTTTCAAGGGGAGCTCCTTTTCTTATTTCCATGCGTGGCGGAATTCGCTCTACGATTGTAGCTTCTGTGGCGCGGATGAGAGCCTTGCTGAAAGGTTTCCATTCGTAGGTTTCAAGATCAATTGCGCAAACAAGCCCGTGGCGAACCCGGCCGTATGCAGTCTTTCGCTCGACGTAGATGAACTCTTCCTGGGCAGGTTCAAAAATTCCGCCGTCTATGTAATTTCTCATTGTCTCGCGGATTTTCTCAATGCGGCTGGTTTTGTCGGCGTCGTTCAGGTAAACTTCCGGCAGAATTATATTGAGCGTGCTTGGTTTTCCGGCAGCAGCTTTTTCTGCTTTTTTCCAATATTCTCTGTCCTGAGTGTACTGGTCGCAGGCACCTACAGACCATGTGTTTACATCAAGATTTTTAGGCAATAAAATTTCAGGGATTTTCACACCCATTTCATTAAAAGTTTTCATGAACCCATAATACAAAATTTCATGCATTCATGCTATAATCTGAATATGCCTAAACTGGCTTTGGGACAGGTTCAGAAGACCAGTCAGATTCAAACACAACGACTTTCTCAGCGGCAGATTCAGACTTTGAATTTCATCGGCATGAACTCAAATGAGCTTCGTGACGAGATTTTGAGCGCAGTCGAAGAAAATCCTGCCCTTGAGCTTGTTTCCGACTCTTTTTCGGAGGGAACTTCTTCTCT
>JAFPCT010000156.1 GCA_017390125.1 Treponema sp. | reverse complement strand
GTTTTTACAGGTACTCCGATTTCCTTAAGCACTGTTCTGATAGCAAACTCAAGTTCAGTTCTCTGGGGATTCATCGGAAGAACAAAGTTGCGGCATTCGCGCCAGGTTTTTGCATACAATTCAGCTCCCGGAGTACGGTTCTCAAGCTCTTTCTTCCAGTCCGTGAGGCTGAGAATAAAATCTTTTATAAGAAAAACAAGGCGTTCTCCAAGGCGTGCGTCAGGATTTGTCTTTATAAGATTGTCCAAAAGCTGGATGTTCTTCATGTAAGAGGCTTCGAATTTTTTATTATCGTACATCATGCCGGTGGCAGCAGGCTGCAGAGCCATGTAAAGGTCTGTATCCAGGGCTTCTGCAATTATCTTGGAGGCATTTCCACTGTTTATGATTTTCAGCAGCTCTTCTGTAAGACGGGAAGGACTCACCTGAGCAAGCAGGCTTGAGCTTCTGCGGATCTTTCTGCGCATTTTGAATGACATCTTTGCGTCTGTTTTTGCAGAATACTTTATGGCACGGAGCATGCGCACCGGATCTTCCTCAAAAATTCTGTCCAAAGGGATGACAGGACGAAGGATGCCTTTCCTTATATCTTTTACTCCGCCAACATAGTCAATAACCTGCTCAGAAAACGGATCATAGTAAAGAGCGTTCATGGAAAAATCACGGCGCTGAACGTCCTCATCAATTGTACCAAAATTATTTCCTACAGAACCTTCTGAAATGGAACGGAAAGTACTTACCTCAAAAATCTTTTCACCGTAAATTACGTGAACAATTCTAAAACGACGCCCTATTATTCTTGAATTCCTGAAAATTTTCTTGATTTTTGCAGGCGTTGCGTTCGTTACAATATCAAAATCTTTCGGAGTATTTCCTACCATCAAATCACGTACAGCACCGCCGACGATATAGGCAGAAAAACCTTCATTGCGGAGGCGCTCTATCGTAAGGATTGCATCAAAGTCAATTTTGTTCTTTGGGATTTTATGCTCTTCTTTAGTATAGACGAGAGCCTTTTTTACAGGGGTCCCGTCCTTATCATTTCCGTAACGTACTAACACAATGGGAAGATTCTATTACAGAGAGACATTTTTTTCAATCCAGTCAAACAAATCAGAGAGAACCTTTTCACCGTCTTTTTCATTGAGTATTTCATGCCGGTCGCCCTCATACTGATTGAACTGCACCTGAGAAAGTCCGGCCGCAGTATACTGATGCTCAAGCCAGCGGATTGATTTTCCGTACTCACCTACAGGATCCTCTGAACCAGCCATCATGAGCACTGGGAGAGATGCAGGAATTTTCCCTATATTGCGGCGGCTGTGGATTCGGCAAAGACCGTTCGCAAGGTCATTGAAGAAACCTACGCTCTCTATGCCTCCGCACCAGGAGTCGTTTTTATAGAGCTCAAGGTTTTCCTCGTTTACACAGAGCCATTCAAAGCAATACTCCGGATTTTCAATGCGTTTGTTGTAGCCTGAAAAGGCAATGTTCTGAATGAATTTTGACTTTCTTGAGCGGCCAAAAAGACCTGCGAAACCAGTGATCAGGCGGCCGATACCTGCCAGCTTCTGCTTTCCGGAAGTACCTGTAAGGACACAGGCAGCAGCATAATCACCATATTTTTCAATGAAATTCTGAACGACAAAAGAACCAAAGGAATGCCCCATTACGATTACTTTTTTTTCCGGATAATCATTCTGAACTTCCTCGACGATTTCGAAAAGGTCATCTGTAACAACATCAAAGCCGTTTCTCTCTGCAAGTACGCCGAATTTTCCGTATCCCTCGCTTTCTGCATTCTGGGCTGTACGTCCATGGCCCCTTAAATCGTGAGCAGAAAAAACATATCCCTTTTC
>JAFPCT010000155.1 GCA_017390125.1 Treponema sp. | reverse complement strand
GCGGCGCTGGATTACGGTCTGGATATGCTGGCGGCGCTGTTCATTGCGCTGGCGCCGGACGGCAGCGCCTATGTGTACCGGGAGGTGTACCGTTCGGGCTTGATCGGCAGTCAGGCGGCGGAGGCGCTGCGGGAGGCGGCGCAGGGCGAGGACATCTACGCATGGCTGGCACCGCCGGATCTGTGGAACCGGCGCAACGACACCGGCCGCAGCATTGCAGAGATCTTTGCGGCGGCGGGGATCCAGCTGGCAAGGGCACAGAATGACCGGGTCAGCGGCTGGATGGATCTGCACGAGTGGCTGCGGCCGTACAAAACGGCGGAGGGAACGGCGGCGGGCCTGCGCATTTTCGAGACCTGCACCAACCTGATCCGCACGCTGCCGCAGCTGCAGTGCGACCCGCACCGGCCCAACGATACCGCCACGGAACCCCACGAGCTGACCCATGCACCGGATGCGCTGCGCTATTTTGTGGCGGGCAGGCCCTTTGCACCGCCGGTGGCGGCGGCGGCCGGGCCGCTGCTGCCGTTTGCGCTGCGCACCGGAGAGGACGAGACGAAAGGAGGGTATCAGCAATGGTAAAACAACTGCTGCGCCGACTGATCCTGTGGGCGTTGACAGAGCTGCCGCCGGCAGCCCCGCAGCCGCAGGCCCCGGCGGGACAGATCCTGAACGAATGGCTGCACGGCCCCGCCGTACAGACGCCGGAAGAATAAGAAAACGGGCGCTGCGCCCGGGAAAAGGAGAAAAAACAAATGGAATACACACAGGAGACCTCTGCCTGGCAGGACTATCAGAACGGTCTGGCATGGCAGCGCTCCATGGGCTTTGAAGAAAAATTCCCGCTGTATGTGCGGTTCAAGGAGGGGGATCAATGGCCGCCCGCCACCCGCCGTACCCGCAATCTGCCCCGCCCCGTGTTCAATATGGTGGAGATGTTCATCCGCACCAAGCGGGCGGTGATCCTGGATTCCCCCATCACCATGCACTGCCGTCCGGCGGCGGGGGCGGCCTCGGCGCAGCTGGCCGTGACCGGTGCACGGGATTTCACCGACTATGCCCGGCAGCTGTGGAAGATATGCGGCATAATCTCCGTATGTCTTTCCAAAATATTCAGGCGGAATGTCCTCAACGACAATACCGGAATTTCGGTCACTGGAAACAAGCTCATGGATGATGTTTGAATATCCCTGTCCGCAGGATGCGTTTGCAAGAAGGTGATACTCATATTCTGTTGTAAGAATGATCTCATCACAGTGGGCAAGCTTTAAGTGGCTTTCAAGCTTAGCATCAAAAAGTTCCGCGCTGACGTAAATTTTCGGATTCATATTTTTCATTGTCAGAACGGAAAGAATCGTTCGGGAATCCACTTCAATTCGTGCGGCTCCGTCCGACTGGTCAAAAATAACCAGAGCCCGGTCGGCTGTCTGAATGCAGGCGCGCTTTAGCACATCCTGATGAGAATAATCGCCGGAAACATAGTTCAATTCCTTGAACCTTGACTGACCGCGAAGCTGCCCTATCTCCTTTGAGGACACGTTGTTTACAAGTACAATCTGGTCTGCGGTCAGTTCTGGATTTGATTCCATAACCGTATCGAGGATAACTTCCATTTCCGGGCGCCAGCCGCAGATAATAAAGTGATGGCTTAATTTTTTCAATTGAGTAAACCCCCTGTTCTTTTGGTTTTTGGAATCCATAAAAAATGACGCGATGGCGGCTGTTACAGTACCGAACAGACACATGCGCACTATAATCGTTATTATACTGAATGTACGGCCAGGAAGCGTAACTGCCTGAAAACGCACGCCTCCGGACACGAACGCAAGAAAAAAGTACCAGTAGCAGTCACCCAGAGATTTCAGCGACTTTCCTTTCTCAAAGAAATACGTTGCATTTACAATGAAGACAAAGAAAAGCGGAAAAATAACACAGAATTTAAGTGTTGATGAGCGCAGGAGATAATGAATCGTTTTTTTTTAAACTTTTTTTCTTTGCTTTTTGTTTAGACATTTTAGTTTAATTTTATCAATTTATCTTGATAATGAAAATAGTTAATTACTACGCATGCTACGTAAATTTCTCAAGCTCCTTACCTATTGTGCAAAATGCAGAGGGACTGCCTCTTCAAAACGCAGGTAATAAAGATAGCAGTTTATCTTTCCTGGATGAGGAAGTATGTCGACCGCTGCACGGCGGTAACAGTCCTGCTGAGCTGCATGAATTTCCGGAATTACAGACCGGTCAGTCTTATAGTCGACAAGGGAATAAGTTCCGTCGGCATTCTCAAAAATCAGGTCTATTGAACCGCGGTACATCTTTTTCTGGCTGCAGAACTTAAATTCATATTCCGGACGGACAAAACGGCCTGCCTGAACTGCCTGCATAAGCTGGGCGTAAAGCTCTGATTTTTTAAAGATTTCGCACATTTTCAGGCATTGGTTCATTATCTCCTGTCTGTCGTCATCCTCAAGATTCTTGAAGTATTTCTTTGCAGGCTGGTAGCATTCAATGTCTATCCCCTGCACCATCTTGCACAGATAGTCATGAACAAGATTTCCGTAGTCAGTCCAGCTGAACTGGCGGGAATCAAGTTCGTCGGTGTTTTCCGGATAATAATTTTCTACGTTCTGCCAGTCTTCCGGCTCCGGATTGTATTTTCGCAATATTTCTGTAAGCCTTCCGAAAGAATCTGTTCTGCCGGACCTGAAGGTTTCCGCAAGCACCGCACCGCTTTCCAGCTTGCTTGGCTGAAGGCGCTCCATGCCGTGAACAGCAGGATCAAAAGGTTCTTTTACGATGACATTTTTCTGCATGTTCTCAACTGTCTGCATACGGATCTCATCGGTATTCTCTTTGTTTTTAGGCAGGTTTCCGTAGGTTACCGGCTCAAGTTCCTGGTAGTCAAAGGGACTTCCTGCCTCGAAAACCGGATTTTCCAGAGCATAGTCAATTTGCGATTCTGCCTCCGGGTAAAACCGGTAAACCATGTTGTGAATAAGACGGTATTCAGTTGAAGAACGGTCAGTCTCATCTATCCGGCCGAAAATATACGAATCTTTTATTGCACGGGTTATGGCAACATAAACAACCCGGCGGAATTCAGCAAGCTCCTTCTGCTCTTCCGTATTTTTTTCAATAAGCTTGAAATAATTCATGCTTGAATCCCGGGAATCTAATGAAAGTCCTGTATTTTCGGAATAGTAATATTTTCCCTGTTTGTTGTCCTTTCTTAAATTCGTACAGCCAAGAACAAAAACATGCTCAAACTGAAGTCCCTTGCTTTTATGGATGGTCATAATCTGAACTGCATGGCTTCTTTCCAGAGGATATTTTACGTTTGCCGCGTCCAGATCTGAATCAGAGCTGGTCATTGCCCTCTTCAAGTTTGCAAGTTCATCTATGAACCATGAGACATTTTTTCCGTCCTGCTCGCAGATTCGGGCAAGCTCAAAAATCATGTCAAAATGCTCTGCACAAAGCCTTGCATTCGGAACGAGCATAGTCTCATACTTGTAGCCCTTTTTGTGCCATAGCTCACTGAGCGTTCTGGTAATTTCCTGCTGAAGCACGGTTTTCCGGTAACTTTCAAATTCATTCCGGGCAGAGACGAATTTTTCGAATTCCCGCTCAGGCAGATCATTTTTGATTTCCTCATCGTATCTTCTATCAAAAGGATTGAAGACAAATGGGCTGGCATCATAAGGACGGAACCTTGTGTCTGTAAGATGAGCGAGAATCATTTCAACGGAATTTTCAAGAAGACCGCAGAACGGCGAGCACAAATAGCTTGCAAAAGCCGTACTGTCTGAGGGATAAACACAGATCCTAAGGAAATTGCAGAAATCGTTTATTACACCTTCCTCAAAAATGTTCTTGAACTGATCAAGCTGAAAAGGAATATTGAACAGGCTGAGGTACTTTATTATATCTCCGCGGCTGGCACGGGATTTGTCCAGAATCGCAAAGTTTTCCCACTTCCACTGACTTTTTGGAAGGCCGGAAAATTCTTTCTCTGCAATTTTATATATTTCCCGGGCGATTCCGTAGGCAACCTGCTCTTTTTTAGGTATGTAGAATGAAGCTGTTTCAGGATCACTGTTCATGTATTTTTCGTTTATAAAGCGCACATGAAGAGGAACATTCTGCCCTGTAAGCTCAGGAAGTTCCGGCATGCCGTTTTTTTCTGCATCTTTTGAATAGTACGCTTCGAAATCGCTTGAAGAAGCTTCATTCTGGGAAAGGAAGATTCCGTTCTCATTTTTAAAGAACTCATTGAAGGCCTTTATAAGTTCCGGAGCAGAACGATAGTTGTAATTCATGAAAATCTGCCTGTTTTCCTGGGTCAGACGGTTAAAGACAGAAACGTCGGCATTTCTGAATTTATAGATTGACTGCTTTTCGTCTCCAACGAAGAAAAGTTTTTCAGGATCCCGCTTTCCGGCAATAAGGTCGTGCAGAGATTCAGGATTGGAACTGTCAATATTTATGACGCACTGCTCCTCTCCGGGTTTCGATTCAAATTCACCCCTTTTAATTGAAAGAAGGTACAGCAGGTCCCGGTTCTTGGAGTTGTTGTCCTGAAATTCGTCTATCATTATCTTTTTATAGGAATTTTTTTCATTATTCCTGATGTCTTCATTTTCAAGAAGAACTTTCAGAGCAAGCTCCGTAACGTCTGTAAAAGTAAGGGCATTTGAAGTCCTTTTTTCCTGATTTACTTCAAAAAGGAACTGGTCATAAAATTCCATCATTGACTTCTGTTCCTCATATTTCTTTATGAAGGCATAAATGGCATAGAATTCGGCTTTTATGGCTTCCGTTTCCGCAGTAATGGCGGTCTTTACGTCTTTTATTCCGCCTGTTGCCTTTGAGCATTGTTTTGCCTTGATGAAAAATTCTTCAGCAAGACTTCCCTGCTCTTTTATTTCCTGAAGATTCTGCCGCAGAAATTCCGAATCAATGCTCCTGAATTTCGGCCAGATTTCATTTCCAAATTCAAGGAAATCTCGGACACCTGCAAGCCATGGCTGCTTTTTCGGATCATCCTTTCCTTTTGAAACTTCAATTGAATCCTCGATATTTCTTATGCACTTGCTGAGCCGGTTCGGATTTGATTCTGTTCCGCACAGCATCTCATTCCAGGCAGAAACTATGATTTCTGTCTGATGCTCAAAATTGGAAGAGAAAAATCCCTCCGGAGTTGCAATTGAAGTATGCCCGATTATCGGAGAGGCAAGAAAATCTTCCGCAAATTCCTGAATTTTTCCTGGTTCTGCATATTCCCTTACGCAGAGCTCATTTATGTATTTCAAAACGAATTTAAATGCCTTGTCCTTTATGGTTCTGACGGCATCTGTCGAACCGACCGAAAAATCCGGACTGATTCCATAGCGGTTCGCGCACTGGCGTACAACGCTGCCGCAGTAAGAGTCCAAGGTCTGAATATGAGCGTCCGTAAAGTTCAGCAGGGCTTTTTTTGCAAGAGCCTTCTTGTCTTCTGTAAGATCCTGCTCTGCTTCCCGGAATTCCTGAATCATCTGAGAAGAAGGATTTTCGATTTTCCGTTTGTTTTTGAAAAAATCCACCAGCTCGGCGTCAGTTTTCGGCGTGTATTCTGCAAAATATTTAAGTGTCGCGTAAATTCGCTGGTACATTTCTGAGGCAGCTTTGTCAGTAAACGTAAGAGTCAGAATTTCCGACACTTCCACTTTCTGAGAAATTACGAGCCATGCAAAACGGGTCGCCAGAACCTGGGTTTTTCCGCTTCCTGCACCGGCAGCTACTACAGAGTTTTCTGTGGTAAAACAGACATTTTCCTGTGAAGGATCAAGGGCACGCTCAAGAATTCCAAGATATTTATACTGCTTTTCCATATTTCAGTCCTTCTTTGTTTTGATCTGCTTTCCTGCCACAAAATATGTTGTACGGCAGATTGTCTTGAAATTGCATTTCGCGCAATGTTCATAGGGTTTTGTATTCAAAGGATTCCTGCGGTTTTCTTCTGTTTCCGGTGAAAAATCCGAAGTTTCAGAAAGAATTCTGCTGTTGAACAGGGCGGCATAGCCGTCAGCTGCCTGAACAGAAGGTTCAAAGACTGTATAATCATTTGCCTTTGGATTTCCTTTTTTGTCCACAAGCTTTTCAGTGTATTTATCGAAAACCTGCATTGAACTTGCGTCTTTTATCGCATAGAAATATGCGGCGGCAATCTCTGCCTTACAGTCCCGGCTTAACATCCTGCAGTAAACTGCCATCTGGCAGTCAGAAAGCAGACCGGTTTCCGGATCCACCTGGAAATCTTTCTTGGAAGGAACGGAGCTTTCTGAATTTTTATAGTCCAGCAGGACGTATTGATTTGTGTCAGGAGTTTTTACGACACAGTCCACTTTTCCGTAGTATGTAAATTCTTCCTGTTCGGACACGAAAGTACCCTCAACCGCATACACAGTACAGTTACCGATTCCGTTTATATTTTTAGCAGAACCTTCCTCATCTTCCGTCATATAAGGAAGGAGAAGAACCTGAAGCAAGGACATGATTGTCTGCGTAATCTTCTGCTTTTGATTTGAAAGGGTCTTTATTACAAGAGGACTGTCATGAAAATCATTTGAAATGCTGTTTATAGCCTTGTCGACTATTCCTGTATTTTCAGAGGAACCGTCGCCTTTAAGAAGCAGGTCAATTTCCTTTGTGGCGTCAGTTTTTGAATTCAAAACGCCTGAATTTTCTTCCGCGATGAAAAAACTTCCTGTAAGGTTGTCGTAAAACGGGAGCCTTTTTCCGGCATAATTTCTGCAGAACAACTCAAGAACCTTGTGGTTAAGGTTTCCCATGTCGAAAACCGTCATTAAATCAGTATCAAGGGAATCCGTACCCAGCTTGAGAACCTGGGAAAGCATCCAGCGCCTTGGACAAGGGAAGAATTTCTCAAGGTCTCCCCTGGCAGAAATTTTATTCTGCAAAAGGGCTTTTTCAGAAAGATTGAGTTTCCTGGCTTTTGCAGACTCGTTTCTGGATTCAACCAGCAGATATCTTATCTTTTCGGAAATGCTTTCCGTGATTTTATAGTTCTGCTCCGGCGGAATTGCAGAAAAAGCCCAGGCATCCAGTTCTTTCCGCTGTCTTGCCGAAAGCTCAGCAGACCCTTCCGCTCCAGATTCAATCCAGTTCTTTTCTGCAAGCACAAAATCACAGCTGTCAAAATCCGGCACCTGCTCCTGAATCTCCAGAAGGCTGTGGGGAATTGCAAAGCCCGAAAAACTGTTTTCCGAAGCAGAAAAATGCACGAAATCCCCGGGATTTTCTTCCACAGGTTTTCCGTACAGCCGGATTATGGTTTCCGTGGCACTGAAGTTTTTTTCATCCTCAACAAGCTTGAGTTTGCGCCGTTTTTCTGCATTCAGGAAGCTCAGGGGTTTATATGGAACTTCAAGATTTTTCTGAGATGAATCAATCACAAACTGATATTTAAAATACGCTCCTGCCGTAAGCTTATAAGGAACAACAGAAACTCCCTGCCCGTCAGTCTGTTTCGTGTACATTTTTTTGTCCAGAAGATTCAGATAGAACTGAAAAGGCGCAGAAGCTGAAAGTCCCGCATCCTTGTACTCAGTCTCAATCTCAATCAGCTCTTCCAGATGACTTATGCACCGTCCGAGTATTTTATTTGCGTCAGAAGAAAATTCACTGTCATTTACAAAGTCTTTCTTGAAGGTGCTCCAGGCAGAAAGCAGGCTTGCAAAATCCTGGTTCTGAGTGGAAAAAAATCTGCTTATCCCCAGCTTAAGTTTCCGGTAAAAACGCAGGAGATGCTTGTTCGCAGCATAAGTTTTACCCAGCGCTTCTTCCCAGATGTCAACGGATTCAAAACCGTTCTCCTTAAGCTCCTCATAGGAACAGATGCAGCGCATTCTGTTTCCTTCCCGAACAAGGGACTCACGCAGTGACTTCAGGTCAAAAACCTGCAAATTATCAGGCTGCTCTTTTCTGTCCTTCATGTTCAGCTCAATGCTTTCTTTCCATGGAATGCATTCGTCCATTACAAGAGTACGGACAGAATCGTAGGAAAAATTTGATTCATGACAGTCGTAAATTTCCCGGAAAATTCGGCCGGCACTGTTTTTCGTAAGGGAAGTTCCCGAACGGAAGACAAAAGGAATACCGTACTGCTGGAATTCACGCTGTATGTAAGGGCGGTAAGTTTCCATCTGAGGAACACTGAGCGCAATTTCCGTCCAGTCAGCCTTGCCGGATTTTACTAGATCAATCATACGAAGGATTGTCTGCCTTAATTCCCGGCGGGCATCCTTATAAAAATAGGCTTTCGGACGGGCCGTCTGTTCTGGCAGAACCAGAGCAGTTATGTTCGGAGTTCCGGCAAAAATCTCTTCAAAATCGCCGAAATCCGCCAGCTGCTCCGGATAAAAAATATAGAATTTTCGGCTGGAATCACTGAACTCAACGTGATCCACCCAGGCCGGTTCAAAAAGCGAATTTTTATCTAGAAAATCTCTATATTTCTGGAACAAGGTCTCGTAATCCCTGTCCTCGTCATCAGGCTCACCGTAGTCCACCCGGTTCTGGTCCATGCGCTTCTTCCACATTTTAAGTGAAGGCAGGTTCTTTTCCAGCCAGTCTGCAAAGGAATATGCAGTTGCCGCGAATTCCGGGCGGATGATTTTCGTAAAAAAAGGTGATTCTGCATTCTGACGAATTATATCGTAGACAAAAAGTTTCCTTAAAAGGGAAGGAACCGCCGCCGCATCTTTTTTTTCGGCAGAAAGAAAACTTCCCTTGAAATTATCCCAGGCCATAAACCGCTCAAGGGCAACAGATTTTACAGAAGTATGGTTTTCAGTTATGCACCACTCTGCCCATGACTGGCAGACAATATCAGTAGGAAAAACAAAAACAGCGTTTCTGTCCGTTATGTGTTCCCTGAAAAATGACTCAATAGAAGCTAATTCCTCTTTT
>JAFPCT010000154.1 GCA_017390125.1 Treponema sp. | reverse complement strand
TAACGGCTAGTACAGCGGATTCTCATTCCGTCAACAGGAGTTCGATTCTCCTAGGGGCTAAAAAAAAGAAAACAGTTTCCTTTTTGGAAGCTGTTTTTTTTTGCAAAAATTTAACAGAATCGAACTGCGGAACGCGCGGTTTTCAAAAAAGCGGGCAATACATTTTTCCTATGGTTTGACATTGCTGTGCTTCTCTCTTAAAATGATTCTATAAAAAGAATCATTAAAAAAGGATATTACATGTCAGACAAAAAAATTCCATACAAAATTTTCCTTTCTGAGGATGAGCTTCCAAAACAGTGGTACAACATTCGTGCCGACATGAAGAACAAACCGGCACCTCTTTTGAATCCTCAGACTTACAAGCCTTGCACTGCGGAAGAACTTGAGCATGTTTTCTGCTCTGAACTTGTAAAACAGGAACTGAACACAACAGACGCATACATCGACATTCCTGAAGAGATCCAGAATTTCTACAAGATGTACCGTCCGGCTCCGCTTGTACGGGCATACTGCCTTGAGAAAAAACTCGGAACACCGGCAAAAATCTACTATAAATTTGAAGGACAGAACACGTCCGGAAGCCACAAGCTTAACTCTGCAATCGCACAGGCTTACTACGCAAAGAAGCAGGGTCTGAAAGGCATTACAACAGAAACCGGCGCAGGCCAGTGGGGAACAGCTATGTCCATGGCATGCGCTTACCTTGACCTTGACTGCATCGTATATCAGGTACGCTGCTCTTACGAGCAGAAGCCACATAGACGCGAAGTCATCCGTACTTACGGTGGCCGTGCGATTCCTTCTCCAAGCATGGAGACAGAAATCGGCCGCAAGATGAACGAACAGTTTCCTGGCTGCACAGGTTCATTGGGATGCGCAATCAGCGAGGCAGTTGAGACAGCAACAAAAACAGAAGGATACCGCTACGTTCTTGGAAGCGTATTGAACCAGGTTCTTCTTCATCAGACTGTAATCGGACTTGAGGCAAAGGCTGCCCTTGATAAATACGGAATCAAACCGGATATGATCATCGGTTGTGCCGGAGGGGGCTCGAACCTGGGAGGCCTTATTTCTCCGTTCATGGGAGAAAAACTCCGGGGAGAGGCTGACTATCAGATTATTGCAGTTGAGCCTGCAAGCTGCCCTAGCCTTACCCGCGGCGTTTTTGCATACGACTACTGTGACACTGGAAAAGTTTGTCCGCTTCAGAAAATGTACACACTCGGAAGCCAGTTCATGCCGAGTCCAAGCCATGCAGGCGGACTGCGTTACCACGGAATGAGCTCAATCCTAAGTCAGCTGTATCATGACGGATATATGGAAGCCCGGGCTGTAGAGCAGACAGCTGTATTCGAAGCAGCAGAACTTTTCTGCCGTACAGAAGGAACCCTGCCGGCTCCGGAATCAAGCCATGCTATCAAGGTTGCCATTGACGAGGCTTTAAAGTGCAAGGAAACCGGCAAAGAAAAGACAATTCTTTTCGGTCTCACTGGTACCGGCTTCTTTGATATGATGAGCTACGAAAAATTCAACAACAAGACAATGTCAGACTATATTCCTAGTGACGAGGACATAAAAAAGGCAACTGACCTTATTCCTCGCTTTCCTGGAAATGAATTCTAAAATTTATGATTAAATTGAAAAGGGGTGCAGCTGTTCATGCAGAACCTGCAGAAAGACGGAACACTTAGAAAATATAAAGAATAAAAAAATATCGGGTTTGTGAAGAAATATGTATTCACAAACCCGTTGTTTTACATGAACAAATAAAAAAAATTATGTTATAATGGTTGAAACGGAGTTCATGATGATAAAAAAATACCAGTTCGGCAGCCCGTTCAACACCGAGGCTGTTGCCGCACTTCCAAAAAACACACCTTGTTTCAATGACGATTTCAAGATTCCTTACGGAAACCTTTCATCTGTTAAGAACGAAGATAAAAGCGAGACACTTTCATTTACGCTTCCTCTTCTGCCTGAGGACAGAATTTTTGGCCTTGGGGAAACAACTGGAGGCATTAACAAGCGCGGACACATTTACAGAAGCTGGTGCACAGACGATCCAAATCATACTGAAGAAAAAGAAGCATTATACGGGGCACACAATTTCATTCTGGTACATTCCCCGAAAAAAGATACAGCCTTCGCGCTTTTCATTGATTTTCCGGGACTTGTTACCTGGGATCCGGGAGTTACAAAAAGCGACCTTCTTACAATTACAGTAAGCGGAACAGACGCAGATTTTTATTTTTTTGAACCAGACAGCAAAAATAAATCGACAGATTCAGAAACTTTAATATCTCTGGTCCGTTCATTCCGAAAGATGATCGGCAAAAGCTATGTTCCTCCACTCTGGGCACTGGGCTACATGCAGAGCCGGTGGGGCTACGGAACAGAAAAAGACCTGGACAGGGTTTACGAAAATCACAGGAAACTGGGAATTCCTCTGGATGCAATCTTTCTGGATATCGATTATATGGAAGATTTCAAGGATTTTACCGTTAACAGCAGGAACTTTCAGGATTTTCCGAAATGCGTAAAAAAAATGGCGGACAAGAACATCCATATAGTTCCTATCATAGATGCAGGAATCAAGGCGGACAATAAGTTCAGCATTGACCGGGAAGGCATTGAAAAAGACTTCTTCTGCCGCAAGAAGGACGGCTCTCTGCTTGCCGCTGGAGTATGGCCGGGACTTTCACATTTCACAGACTTCATGAACCCGGAGGCCCGCGAATGGTTCGGCTCTAAATACAAAATATTGACAGATGCAGGAATTGACGGTTTCTGGAATGACATGAACGAGCCGGCTTTTTTCTATTCTGAGGATGGAATTAAAAAAGCATACTCAAAAATTTCATCGCTCATAGGAGATCAGAATCCAAACGTATACAAGACATGGGACATAAAGAACGAGGTCCTTAACGTGCAGAACAGCATGGAAGATTACAAAAGTTTCGTCCACAAAGTTCCGGCAAAGCTGGCAGGAAAACTTGGAGAATCTGAGAAGGACGGTTATGCCTTTGTAAGTCATGAAAAAATACACAACCTTTACGGCTGCAACATGACAAGGGCCGCTGGGGAATGGTTTGAAAAGAACATCAGGGACAAAAAAATCCTGCTTATTTCAAGAGCATCATACATAGGAATGCACAGGCTTTCAGGAATCTGGACAGGTGACAACAGCGCATGGTGGGGTCATGTAAAGCTTCTTGTAAAACAGCTTCCTTCGCTGAGCATGTGCGGATTCCTTTACACCGGCTGCGACCTGGGCGGATTTGGCGGACAGACAAACCGAGAGTTGCTCATGAGATTCCTCAGTATTGGAATTTTCACGCCGCTCATGAGAAACCACAGCGCCCTTGGAACAAGGGAACAGGAAGTCTATCAGTTTGAAAACCCTGAGGACTTTGCCGCCCTGATAAAATTCCGCTACCGTCTTCTTCCATACCTGTGGAACCTTCTGAATGACTGTGCAGAAAACAGCAGGCTTTATTTTACGGCCCTTGCCCTCGCCTATCCACAGGACAAGATTGCTGCAGGAACAGAAGACCAGCTCATGCTGGGAGATGACCTTATGATTGCCCCTGTATGTGAACCTAACGCACAGGGACGGACGGTATACCTTCCGGAAGACATGATTCTGCTGTCATTCTCAAAGGGAAAAGGTCTGGACTCAGGAAAACCGGAGCGCGCGGAACTTTCAAAGGGACTGCACTACGTTGATTCGCCTTTGGGAACAGTCCAGCTTTTCCTTAAGAAAGGCCGGCGACTTGCCCTTGCAGAGTCAGCTATGAACACAGCATCACTGGACATGAAGAACCTTACAGTTCTTGACTGATCCGGGACAAATGCGATTTTGATGGAAAAAAATCAATTTACGGTGTATTGTGTTACCTATGAATGATGATGAATTTTTAATCTCCTGCTTGAAGAATTATCTTGCAGATGTGAAAGAGGAATACGACTACGCAAAGCAGTTCACTGATGCTGACAGTGCGGAAATTGCGGAAGATGATCTTGAAATTTACGACATTCTCAAAGTTCTCATAGAAGACATACAAGGTCTTGACTCCCTCCACGACCTTGATGACGACGACTATATATTTGTATACGAATGCCTTCAGGCATACGCAGAAGCCTTTGTCATTGACGGCCGGGATGAAGAGACCAGAAAAAAAGCTGAGGAAGATTTCAACCGGCTTCAGGAGCTTCTTGACGAGCTGGAAGCAGACTTTACCTATGATGAAGACGAGGATGAATAAAAATGCCCAGAACAGGCACAAATTATAAAAAAGAGCACAAGGCCGATTTCGGAAAAGAAAGAATAGAACTGCTTTATGAAGATGAGGCCCTGGCCGTAATATTCAAGCCAAGCGGAATGCTTACAGTTCCATATCCGGGAAGCCACGCAAAAACTGCAGAAGCGGCGCTCGAGCAGATTTTAAGAAAAAAAGGAACATATTCAAACAATCACAAGCCCTTCACCGTTCACCGGCTTGACCGTGATACAAGCGGAGTAATGATGTTCGCAATGACCGCCGCCGCCCAGAAGAAAATAATGGACAGCTGGCAGAAAATGGTTACGGAGCGGCTTTATCACGCAGTTGCAGAAAATCCAGATCCAAAGACAAAACCTCTTCCCGAAAGCGGACTTATTGACGATGAGCTTGCATACAATGCGCACAACATAGGATTCGTGCCAAAATCGGGAGATTCACCTGATCAGGAGAACGCAAGAAATGCTCTGCGGCAGGCTGAAAGGAAACATCACGGCGGAACAGAAAAATCCGTATACGAAAAGAACCTTACGATAAAAAACGGAAAGGCTGAATTCAAGACAATAACGGCAAGAACCCACTACAAGATTCTTGAGCGGGGAAAATTCCATACGCTTTTTGAGCTGAGCCTTGATACGGGGCGAAAGAATCAGATAAGGGCGCACCTGGCTTCGAAAGGCTGTCCCCTTGCAGGAGACGAAAACTACAGGGCAAAGACAGATCCTTTTGCCCGACTTGCACTTCACGCAAGAACCCTGGAATTCGTTCATCCTTATACCGGGGAGAAAATGAAGTTTGAGATTCCAGAGCCGGAAGAATGGCTTTCTGCCGTAAAAAACGGAACGGGCAATATCCCGGCGGCATGGGCCGTTGAACGCGGAGAAAGCTTTGAAAGAAAGGCCAGGTCAAAGGAAAGAAAGCAGGGCTCTGACATTTACGAAGAAGCAAAAAAACATGCAAAGCCGACTCGCCGTCAAATGGCAGGCATGGATTTCATTCAAAAAGGAAAACTGCACAGATGATTCTTACAGACGCAAAAGCCGCAATACTGCTTATAAGTTTTGTTTTTATGGGAATCGTATTTTTTGCCGCCGGACTTTATTTTACTTCGAAGACCTTTCTTGACTCTCTGAAAAAAAGCCATGAAACGGAAGAAGACGGAAAAAGAGCTGTAAAGAGCGGGAAAATATGCGGCTACGTTGCCATGGGTACCGGCGGCTTTACAGCATTCTGCGGCATAATTACAAAAATCATGCCGCAGATTTTCTCCTGCCTTGCGCTGGTTTATGTTCTTGCCCTGATTGCCGCATTTACGGTAATTTCAAGGCAGTTTCCCCAGGGAAACTGTACTACATCGCAAAAATAAGCATTCCGTCATCTTTCAACAGAACCTTATCTTCCGGAACTGACTCATCGGCACCGTTTATGACAACGCAGATTTTTTCACTGCCGTCTTCCGCTGTTTTCACAAGCCTTACAGTCCTGTCATCTCCAGCCTGCTCAAAATCATAAATGGTGCTGAGCAAAGCCGGATGATTTTTTCTGAGCTGAATCAGTTTCTTTACGAAATCCATCTCTTCTGCAAAACATCCCTCTTCAATTTCTTTCCATGGCATGCACCGCCTGTTGTCAGGATCATAACCACCGGCAAGAAGGATTTCCGTTCCGTAATAAATGCACACAGAACCGGCCATTGCAAAAAGCAGGACCAAAGATTTTTTTGCCCGGACTTTGTCGCCGTTGCATCGGTTAAGAATGCGGATTGTGTCATGACTGTCCATTTGATTGAAAAGGACTTCATTTGTCTGCCGGAAATACATTGCATAGCAGCGGTTTACGGCATATTCAAACTGCTTTGCAGTCATTATGTCCTCACAGCAGAAATCTGCAATGGCTTGCTGCAGCGGATAGTTCATGACTGAATCAAACTCGTCGCCTCTGAGCCACGGCAGTGAATTGTGCCATATTTCGCCGATTATATAAAAATCCGGCTTAAGGGATGTCATGCGTTTTTTAAGCTCCTTGCAGAAAACATGGCTTATCTCATTCGCAACATCAAGCCGGATCGCATCAATGTCATATTCCCGAACCCATTTTTCGCATACATCAAGAATATAGTTGCGTACAACAGGATTATTGGTGTTCAGTTTAGGCATTCCGTCAACAAAGGCAAAAGCAAAATATTTTCCTTTTCCGGAATTTCCCTTTCCGAAACCATAACCGGGATTTGTAAAGTTAAAGTCATTGATCATGAACCAGTCTTTATATTCTGACTTTTCCCGCTTTTCCCAGACATCCTGCCATTTGGAAAAGAACCAGCCGGAATGATTGAAAACACCGTCCAGCATTATGCGTATTCCACGGCGATGGGCTTCCTGTACGAAAGTTTTCATTGTCTGGTCATCGCCGAATTCCGGATCTATCTGCTCGTAATCGTCGGTGTTGTATTTATGCTGGCTGGTGGATTTGTTCAGCGGGGTTGTATAAATGCCTGTTATGCCAAGATCCTTAAGGTAATCCAGCTTGTCAATTATTCCCTGCAGGTTTCCGCCGTAAACCGGCTCCGGATGTCCGTTCCTGATTTTTTCTCCGAAGTTCGGCCATGGCTCAAGCTTTTCCGGAACAATACTGCTTTTTCCCCTGCAGAATCTTGCAGGAAAAATCTGATACCAGACAGCATCCCTGACCCATGCAGGCGTACGGGCAATGTCAGCGGGATTCATCCATGGATAGATGAAAAGTCCTGACTTCCTTCCATGCTGCTCAAATTCTTCCGGAGTAAAAAAACCGTTGTGAGTAAAGAAATATTCCTCGCCGCTTCCAGTAAGGCGGAAATAATACGAAAGACGTTTGAATTCAGGTTTTATCCTTACGGTCCAATAATAATGAAACTGGAGTTCTTTTCGCTCTGTAATCTGAGTTTCAGAACCTTTCCACTGCCAGTTTCCACCCATAATTCCAGCGGCAAAAGGGTCACCGCTTGCGATAAAAAGTTTTTCTACGTCTTTTCCTGTCTTAATATTGATTTCAAGTTCGTCGTCGTTCAAAGGATAACAAAAATTATCAAACGCAAAATGCTCTACTGCTGCTAAATTCATATTTGTATTCTATTCTAATTCATTCATTTATGCTATAGTAGTAAAAATGAACTGCAGAGATTTTAAAAACACCATTCAGCTTAAGAATGATGGACAGCTTTCATTGTTCTTTTTGGGAACTGGAAGCGCATTTACAAAGAAAAATTTCCAAAATAATATCATCGTTGTAAAGGGAGATTCCCATGTGCTCATTGACTGCGGAACCCTGTGCCCATATTCTTTTTCAACATTCAATTCAAAAATCACAGACATTGAAAACATACTTATAACACACTCTCATGCAGATCATATCGGGGGACTGGAAGAAGTTGCCCTGATGAACATGTACATTACAAAGCGCCGTCCAAAAATGATCCTTACGGATGAATACAAAAAAATCCTGTGGGAAAATTCACTGAAGGGCGGACTTTCACTGCGCGG
Source organism: Treponema sp. (assembly GCA_017390125.1). GTDB lineage: Bacteria > Spirochaetota > Spirochaetia > Treponematales > Treponemataceae > Treponema_D. Next base: position 7,231 of record JAFPCT010000154.1, on the reverse strand, counting down.
AGAAGACGGAATACGCCAGAAAATGACTTTTGACGATTACTTTGAGCAGATAAAGCCTGTTCAGATAAAAAAGGCGCCCCGCCCGTTCTGCAGTGCTAAAATCGGAGAGCTGGACCTGAAGATTTTCAGGACAAAACATCTTTTTGCAAGCACAAACAACTGGAAAAACAGCTACTATTCTGTCGGCGTCCTCATAGACAACCGGGTTCTTTTTACCGGGGACTCGAAAAACGATCCGGAGCTCATAAACTGGATTTCTTCTGAATACAAGCTGGATGCAATATTCCACGACTGTCAGTTCGGCTACAATGCCGTTCATGCACAATATTCAGAACTCAAGGATACAATTCCGGAAGAGCTTAAATCAAAGACCCTGCTCTGCCACTACAATGACGGCAGTGAAAATACAAACGTAAAGAAAGACGGTTTTGCAGGCCTTGTAAGACGCGGCGTTTACTACGAATTTTAATTCATTTTCTGTTCTGTTATTGCGGCAAAACAAAATTTAATATAAAATTATGTTATATCTGATCCTGTAGCTCAGTTGGATAGAGCGGTCGCCTCCTAAGCGACAGGTCGTGTGTTCGACTCACATCTGGATCAAAAAAAGGACTGTCCTTTCGGGCAGTCCTTTTTTATGTACCGGCTTTCATTAGAACAAGCCGCTGATCACACCATCGTCATCTACGTCAATGTTCAATGCGGCAGGAGCCTTTGGAAGTCCTGGCATTGTCATGATGTCACCTGCAAGGGCTACAACAAAACCTGCGCCGGAATACAACTGAACGTCCCGTACAGGGAAAACGTATCCGCCAGGAGCGCCTACAAGCTTAGGATCATGTGAAATAGAGTTCTGTGTCTTAGCTACACATACAGGAAGATTTCCGTATCCTTTTGCCTCCATTTCCTTGAGTTTTTTCAGAGAAGTTCCCTGAAACTCAACGCGGTCAGCATGATAGATTTCCTTTGCAATCTTTTCGATTTTTTTGTCCAAAGGAAGCTCTGATTCATAAAGGTGGTGGAACGAAGCTTTTCCGCTGTCACAGGTTTCTGCAACAACTTTTGCAAGCTCAACAGCACCCTCGCCGCCTTTTCCCCAGCCTTCGCAGAGAACTGCAACGGAACCGTTTTCCTTGCAAAGTCTCTCAAGCTCTGCAATTTCTTCATCTGTATCTGTCACAAACTTATTTACTGCGACAACAGCAGGAACTCCGAATTTACCTACATTCTCAATGTGAGCCTTGAGGTTTTCAAAACCTTTTCTGAGAGCCTCTACATTCGGAGCTGAAAGCTCTGTTTTTGCAACGCCTCCGTGCATCTTGAGGGCACGGATTGTGGCAACAATTACAACTGCATCAGGAGCAATGCCTGCAATACGGCACTTTATGTCCATGAATTTTTCAGCGCCAAGGTCTGCGGCAAAACCAGCTTCTGTAACCACATAGTCGCCGGTAGCAAGGGCGCTCAATGTTGCGTTGATTGAGTTGCATCCATGGGCAATATTTGCGAAAGGACCGCCGTGAACAAATACCGGATTTTTTTCCAGTGTCTGAACTATATTAGGACGAACGGCATCTTTAAGAAGAGCTGCAACGGCGCCTGTACACTTAAGGTCTCCGAATTTAACTTCCTCGCGGTTGCAGTTCTTTCCAATCGTAATGTTAGAAATGCGTTCTTTGAGCTCTGTAATTGAACGTGAAAGGCAGATTATTGCCATGATTTCTGAAGCAACTGTAATCTGAAAGTGATCTTCACGAGGAGTTCCGTCCGTGCGGGCGCCGAGACCGCTTACAATATTGCGGAGCTGACGGTCGTTCAAGTCCACGCAGCGTTTCCATGTAACAGTGCGAGGATCAATTCCAAGCTCGTTGCCCTGCTGAATATGGTTGTCCACCAATGCGGCAATCAGGTTGTTTGCAATTGAAATTGCGTGAATGTCCCCCGTAAAGTGAAGGTTTATGTCTTCCATAGGGACAATCTGAGCATATCCGCCACCACAGGCACCGCCTTTTACGCCGAAACAAGGTCCAAGGCTTGGCTCACGGAGAGCAATTACGGTTTTCTTTCCAATTTTATTAAGTCCGTCGCCGAGCCCTATTGAAACAGTTGATTTTCCTTCGCCTGCAGGAGTCGGTGTAATTGCAGTTACAAGGATGAGCTTTCCGCGCTTTTTAGGGTCGGAAGCAACCGCCTGAAATTCGCGGAGTTTTTTCATTGTAAGCTTGGCCTTGTATTTTCCGTAGAACTCAAGGTCATCTTCGGTCAGTCCGATTTTCTTTACAACGTCCGAAATAGGACTCATCACATTCTTCTGAGCGATTTCAATATCTGTCATAATTTTTCCTTACTTGGTAAAACTTCAGATAAAACATACCATATTTATAGGGTATCTGTCGATAACTTGTCCCGGAGGCTGTTTTTCATGCGGTTAAGGGCTTCTTCAAGCAAAGGCCGGGGAGAGGCAAGATTCAGGCGGAGGAATGATTCTCCGGAAGCACCGTATTCAGCTCCGGCGGCAAGGCGCACCCTGGCTTTCCTGCGGAAAAAATCACAGAGGGCGCGGCTGTCATCAGAAAGGGCAGATACGTCAAGCCAAAGAAGGTATGTCGCTTCTGCGGAAACAGGTTTTATCTGAGGAATGTTCCAGGCAAAAAAACTGCAGGCAAAACGCCGGTTTTCTTCAATGTATTCACAGAGGGAATCAAGCCAGGAAGCGCCTTTTGTAAATGCAGCCACAGCCGCCGTAACAGCAAAGGAATTAGGTTCTGCCACTTCATCAGTATTCAGGGCACGGTTCATCCTGTTGCGGAGGGCTTCATCCGGAACGTATACAGCAGCAGTATTTATGCCGGCAATATTAAAGCATTTCGTAGGTGCAATGCAGGTAATTGAAATCTGGCGGCAGGTCTCGCTTGCTGAAGGAAAAGGCACATAGGATTTTCCAGGAGAAACTATGTCGCAGTGAATTTCATCTGAAACGACCGTAATGTGATGCTTTTTGCAAAGCTCACCGATGCGGCTCAACTCCTCCCGGGTCCAGATTTTTCCTACCGGATTGTGGGGATTGCAGAAAATAAGCATGGTCGCAAGAGGGTCAGAAAGTTTTTCCTCAAGCAGATCAAAATCGATGCTGTATTTTCCATCCTCATACAAAAGCGGACAGTCCGAAATCCGACGGCCGTTATTCACTATGCTGTTGAAAAAAATATTGTACACGGGAGTCAGCACCACGACCTTTTCTGCAGGAGTCGAGAACTTTCTTACTGCAGTTGAAATTGCAGGAATCACTCCGACACAGAAAATAAGGTTTTCCTTTTCAAGCTCAAAGTCATGGCGGGTTTTCCACCAGTGAACGTAGGCTGCTGCCCATTCATCAGGAATGTCCGAATAGCCGAAGATTCCATGGGCGGCACGCTTTTGCACTGCTTCCAGAACAGCAGGTGCCGTGGCAAAATCCATGTCTGCAATCCAGAGGGGGATCTCATCTTTTTCAACTGAATCCCATTTTACAGAAAAAGTTCCTTCCCGGGATATTATGCGGTCAAAATCATACTTCATGCAGACTCTCTGTCAGCTGCCCGGTACAGATTATTTCAGTTTTGCTGCGGTCAACTTTCATGTCATCAAAGATGATTTCACCGATTTTCTTGCAGCGGATTTTTCCGCCCAGAGGATTTTTTATGCTTTCAATTTCCGTAAGAACCTCTGCATCAACCGTTGAATATTCAAAAGCAAGGTTTGTATTCAGGAGCTTGCAGTCCACAAGCTTTACGTTTTCCATGTAGCAGAATCCCTGCAGGCTTTCCAGGGTACAGTTTATGAAAGTTATGTTTTTGGAATTCCAGCCGGTATATTCCCCGGAAATGTAGCAGTTGCGGACAACTACGTTCTCGCAGTTCCAGAAGGCATCCTTTGCAATAAGCTTTGAATCTGAGACTTCTACATTCCTGCAGCCGTCAAACACATAGTTTCCAGTAAGATTCATGTGTCTGATACGGACATTCTCGCAGTCCAGGGCAAAATAATCCCCGCGCACAGTAATGTTTTCCATGTCCACATTGCTGCAGTGCCACAATGTTTCCAAAGCATTAGGAATGCTCATGCTGCGGACTTTAAGTCCGTCCACCCGGCGGAATCCCTTAGGGGCTTCATAAAGGCAGTCTGAAAGGGTAATGTTCTTTGTGTACCATATTCCGGCACGAGCCATGTCAAAAAAAGTTGAATCCGAAACTTCTACGTCAGAACAATACCACAGGGGATACTTCCATTGAAAAGACGAATTGAAAACCCTGATGCCGTGGCTTTCTTTGAGAGGACTTTCTCCGTCGGCAAAGATGCAGTCTGATACATCAAGTTCCCGGCTCATAAAAAGGGCACGCTCTCCGGTAAGACGCTGTTCCTTTATAACAGTTTTTGAAGTGTTTTTCATAGAATAAATATAATATAGAGGATTTCAAAAGTCTATAAAACAAATTCAGGCAGAAGGAATACAATCAAACCGTTTTCTTCTGAGATGTATATATGCAAGAAGACAGATGAGTGTGCTGAACAGGGAGCCTAAGGGAGCGGCAAGACCCATGGGATATAGGGTCTCTGGATAAAATTTTGACGCAAGGGCGGCTCCAGGAATCCTGATCAAGACAATTGATGCCGCATTATGCAGGAATGATATGAATGAATGACCGGAAGCACAGAAAAATCCCGAAAAACAGAAATGTACGGCGGCAAAAATGCAGTCGATGACATAGGCTTTAAGGTATTGAGTTCCGAAATAAACAACCAGCTCATCTGTGGTAAATGCGAGAAGAACGGGAGCGGAGACAAACTGAAACAGGAAAGCAAAAAAAGCCCCGCAGCCAGCTGAAATCAGAATGCCGTAAAAAAGGGCTCTCTGGGCTCTGGAAGTTTCTCCTGCACCGATATTCTGAGCCGCAAGCGTAGAAATTGCAGAAAGCATGCTGGAAGGCACAAGGAAGAGAAAACATATTATCTTCTCAACAAGACCTACTGCAGTGGCAATACTTACTCCCCGACTGTTTGCAATAACTGTGATTATCAGAAACGAAACCTGAATGAATCCGTCCTGACATGAAACAGGAATTCCGATTTTCAATATGGAAGAAACCGTTGACTTCTGAACCACAAGCTCCTTTCCGGAAAGGATAAGGTCGCCGTTCAGCTTTTTCCAGAAAAGCAGGGAAAGGAAAACTGAGAATGTCTGAGACAGGACAGTTGCAAGGGCAGCTCCTCCGGCCTGCATATTGAATACACCTACAAAAAGAAAATCCAGCAGAATGTTCATCAGGCAGGCAAATGCAACAAAATACATAGGATGCTTTGAATCCCCCGTTCCACGGAAGACGGAAGCGATGACATTGTATGCCGTTATGAAGGGTATTCCTGAAAAACAAATTGAAAGATAAGTCTGAGTCTGTTCAAAGGCTTCCGGCGGAGTGTGCATCAGACTGACGATTTTCGGGCAGAGCACAAGAAGTATGACTGTAAGGGGAAGGGTAACGAAAGCAAAAAGGCTTATGGAATTGCCGATTACAAGGGACGCTTTTTTTGACTCCCCTGCCCCGACAGACCTTCCCACAAGAACGGCAGTTCCCATGGAAAGCCCCAGGAGCATTACTGTAATCATATGCATTATCTGGCTTCCAATTGAAACGGCATTTATGACCGGAGCATCGTTGAACTTTCCTATTATAAAAAGATCTGCCATGCCGTAAAGAGTCTGCAGAAAGGAAGAAAGCATGAACGGAATTGAAAAAGCAATCAGACTTTTGAATACGCTTCCATGAGTTAGATTTTTTGCCATGGGATAAATTTATAAAGATACAGCATTTGTTGCAAGAAAAAAAACCGTGCACACAGAACTGTCCTGCAATGCACGGATTGAAAGAACTTTATCAGCGGAGCTCTTCCGGAATCCACCAGAGGTCCTTGTTGTTTTCTGCAAGGTATTCCTTGAATTCCTTGCTGTGATATGCAGCGGCAATGTCTTTTGACCACTGAGCATCTTTATTTGAATTCTTCACAGTAACCTGAAGGATAAGGTGAGGAAGGATGTCTTCTGTAGCAAGCGCAGTTGATGCATCAATTCCAGCGTTGTAAACTACGCTTCCTGTAATTACTACATAGTCGAAATCCTGAATTGCAGCAGGAATTGTAAGCGACTTCTGCTCTGTGAACACAAGGTTCTTCGGATTTTCGATGATGTCATCCTGGGTTACGTTTGTAGGATTGATTTTTGAATCAAGTTTGATCCAGCCAAGTTTCTGCAGGAGAAGGTATGCGCGGGCTGTATTTGAAGCATCATTAGGAACAGCAATGTGAGCACCCTCCTTTACTTCTGAAAGAGACTTGTGATTTACTGAATAGATTCCAGCCGGTACAGTAGGAATCGGAGAAACAGGAACAAGGTCACCGTTGTAATTTGCATTGAAGTTCTCAAGATAGGCAGTATGCTGCTCTACGTTGAAATCAACGCTTCCGTCGTTCAAGGCGATATCAGCAGTAAGAAGATCCGAAAAATCTACGGCATTTACCTTATAGCCCTGTTTTTCAAGCATTGATGCTTTTGGTGATGCTTATGAGTTCCTTATGGGTATGTATGCAGGCAATGCAGGCAAAAGCGGTGGCGAGTACTTTACTCCTCAGGAAGTTTCAGAACTGCTGACAAAGCTTGCCATTGTCGGCAAAACCGAAATCAATAAGGTTTATGACCCCGCCTGCGGTTCTGGTTCGCTCCTTCTTAAAGCTGCCAAAATTCTCGGCAAAGAAAAAGTCCGTCAGGGCTTCTACGGTCAGGAAATCAATATCACTACATATAACCTTTGCCGTATCAATATGTTCCTTCACGATATTGACTACGATAAGTTTGATATTGCAAATGAAGATACACTTCTTTCACCCCAGCATTGGGATGATGAGCCTTTCGAGGTTATCGTTTCAAATCCGCCTTACTCAATCAAGTGGGAGGGCGAAGATAACCCCGTTCTTATCAACGACCCCCGTTTTGCTCCTGCAGGTGTACTTGCGCCCAAGAGCAAGGCTGACCTTGCGTTTATCATGCACTCTCTTTCCTGGCTTGCAACAGGCGGCACAGCGGCTATTGTTTGTTTCCCCGGTATTATGTACCGTGGTGGTGCAGAGCAGAAAATCAGAAAGTATCTGATTGACAACAACTTTATCGACTGCATTATCCAGTTGCCGAGCAATCTGTTCT
>JAFPCT010000153.1 GCA_017390125.1 Treponema sp. | reverse complement strand
ATGAATACAATAGGTTCATTAGCGCAGACATTGGCAACGGATGGCCATAATTTTCATAATGCTCAGGTTTCGCAGGTAAAGAATGCCGCTGGATCGAATTTGAGCAAAGAAAATACCTTGACAACACCAACCGCAAAAGATGTCGCAGCAGATATTGCACAGAACGAAGCAGACGTAAAAGCTGATGCTCAGCAGCTACAGAGAATGTCGAACTTGATTTCCGGAAGGAAGCTGCAGTTCAACGTAAACGATGAGCTGGGAGCGGTAGTAGTAAAAGTTGTTGATCCTAACACGGAACAGGTTTTAAAGGAGATACCGTCCAAAGATATTCAGACTTTAAAAATCAAGCTGAGAAAAGCCATTGGAATTCTGTTTGATGATTTAGCCTGAGTCTTGGCAGAAAAGCTATGGCAGGAATTAATATACCTGGGGTTACGGACCAGTACAACACAAACGAAACTATAGAAAAGCTGATGGAAATAGAGCGGATTCCGCTTACGCGTGAGCAGAAAACGCTCGAAACCTATAAAAATCAGCAGGAAGCATGGCGTTCCGTAAACAGAAAGATTACTGCCTTAAGAGACAGCGTAAAAAGTCTCTATTCCTTCGAAAATCCATTCAACAATAAACTCTCAACTTCTTCAGAAGAATACGCCATTACAGCGGATGCAACCCGCAAAGCTACATATGAAAGCTTTAAGGTTGACGTAATCCAGCCTGCAACGGCAGATCGTTTTTTAACGTCAGAACTTGACGCAGATACAAAGGTTCCGGCAGGAACATACACATACAAAATCGGAGAAAAAAGCGTTACAATGCGCTGGAAAGGCGGAGGCCTGCAGGATTTTTCAAATTCCCTTAACAGGCGCGGCGGTGACAATTTAAAGACCAGAGTCATCGGCGCATCAAAAGGAAAAAAAACACTTTCAATTGAATCCCAGAAAACCGGCGCCGAAAACAAGCTCATTTTTGAAGACGACGCAAAAACATTTGCAGAATCTTCCGGAATGATAATCAGAGTAAAGCCGAAAACAGTAGAATTCGGCGGCACAAGAGGCGAGTTCCGCCCTGCCCCGTCTGCACCGGTTGAGCAGCATGGGCTGCCACCTGTTTCCGCAAACAAACTTTCAGTTTCAGAAGGAAAAATAATTGTTCCCCCAAGAAACGGATTTACCCTTGAAATTCCGGCAATCGCAAAGGAAAATCAGAATTCACACATACAGTTTACAGTCTTCAGGACAACAGTCCAGGACATTACAGAAGAACTGAACAAGACCGTAGAAAGGCCTGTTTTCCCTGAAACAGGAAACGCAAGTTTTAAGGACATAACGGTATTCAATGCAGCCGTTGACGCAGACCTTCCACCGGAGCCGGCAGTAAAACCTGCCCCGATAGAGCCAGTTGAGACAAAGGACGTTCTCTTCGCTCTGTTCAACGACGGTTCAGAAAAGGCCATTCCCCTTTCCGACACAGAAGGCGAAGAAATAAAAATTGACCTGAACCTGAAGGACTACAAGAACCTGAGCGGCATCGTTCTCAGAAACCGCAACACAGGGATATCGTACACAGTTTCTTCAATGACGTCACTGAACCCGAATGAAAACCTTGGATTTGTTCCTCAGCATGCAATCTCTCAAGCAGATGACGCAATAATCAAATATGAAGGAATTACCCTCAAGCGACCTTCAAACACAATCGATGACGTAGTTCCTGAGGTTACGCTGAACATAACGGACAAAACCGAAAAGACTGCGACAATATCAATCAAGCCGGATACAGAATCCGCAAAAGAAGCCCTGATAACTTTTGTAGGAAACTACAATCAGGCGCTTTCGGAAATAAACATTCTTTTCCAGAACAAGCCGGAAATAGTTGAAGAGCTTGACTATCTTTCAGAGGATGAGAAAAAGGAATACAGGGAAAAACTTGGAATGTTTGCATCAGACTCATCCCTCTCAAACCTAAAGAATTCAATGATCTCTACGGCTTCCGCGCACTACGGTTTTTCTGACCATGCAGAAGTAACGATGCTTTCCCAGCTCGGAATCGCAACAAACGCAACCAACTATTCAGGCTACACGCCAAGCAAGCTCAGGGGATACCTTGAGATCGATGAAAAGAAGCTTGATTCCGAACTTGAGAAACATCTTGAGGACGTCAAGAACATCTTCGGCTACGATTCGGACGGAGATTTGATCATAGACAAAGGCATTGCAGTTCAGCTGGACAAGCAGCTTACAGCCTACGTTCAGTCCGGTGGAATTTTTGCAATGAAAACAAATTCGCTGAATACAAAAATCAAGGCTTCCGAGCAAAAAATATCTCGTCTGGAACTACAGATGAACGACAAAGAAGCCGATTTAAAGAATAAGTACGGAAGGATGCAGGGTGCCTTGAATAGTCTTGAGAACCAGCAGAATTCTCTTAAGAATTTCTCCAACCGTGGAAACAATAATTAACAGGAAGGTTCAAAATGGAGTTCTATCTTAACGGTGAAAAAATCGACATAACGCTTGAAAACGAAAAGACAGCAGGAGATGTACTCAAGGCATTTGAACTTAACTGCGAGAAAAACGACGCGGCTGTAATCGGAATCATAATTGACGGAACAAACGTAACTGCCGAACTTTTTGACGAAATTTCAAAAAAATCTCTGGATGAAATAAAAAAATTTGAATTTACAGTCGTTACACGACAGAACATTAAGGATTCATTTGCAAAACTTTCGTCTCTTTTTGTAGCGCTTTCAAAGAACATGCAGCAGATTTCCGTAAACCTTCAGGGCGGCAAAGAAAAGGAAGCCCATGAGTCCATAAAAGAACTGGCAGACAGCATTGATGAATTCTGCCATGTGGCAACGCTTGCCTCTCTTTTCCAGGAATACACGAACATAAAGATAGACGGCAGGGCATTTTCCGAATTTTTCGGAGATTTTGCCCCTGTATTGAGCGATTTCGAACAGGCCTTGAAATCAAACGACACCGTAACTGTCGGGGATCTGGCAGAATACGAAATTTGTCCGCGGCTTGAAGCCATAGCGCAGACGCTGGAGGAAATTGAATGAATTTTGATTTTCAGGCAGGAGGCTCACCATTAGCTTCCAGACAGAATCCAGTAATATACGTCACAGTTGTGTTCGGTCTCATAATCATAGCCGTATTCTTCGTTTTTTGGTTCATACAAAAAAAAATCAAGCAGCTCCGTTCAACTCCAGAATGGATTAAAAAGGAATCAGAACGCCCGACAGCAAAGCACGACGTCTCTGAATTTGCAGAGAGATATTTTCTTTCCCAGGACTTAGCGGACCTCCTGTGGCGTATCTGCAAAAAATACAAGATCAGGAACATCCTCTATTCAATGAAGCATTTCTCCGACATCGACGGCTTTTTCAAGATGTATTACGATGAGCTCAAGGCTTCGGGAAACAATGAAAAGGAAATAAACGCGACTTTTTTCCTTAAATTCAAGATGGAGAAAATTTTTGCCGCAAGTGAAAAAGTATCCTCAACCAGGTCACTGGCAAAGGAATCCCGCATATCGGAAATTTTTCCTGACGGCTCAAAAATGATTTTCAAAGTTTATGAGAACAGAAAGGAAGACCTTCTCATTGAAATTACAGATGAATTCAACAACTCAAAAGACAAACCGGAGGCAATGGACAAGGTTGCCTTCACATTCAACTCTTCTTCCGGCATGCCCTACGCTTTCGTCGGACGGCTCATCCGCTACGAGGACATGAATGACGGAAAACATGTAATGCACGTTTCCCATTCTTCTGACCTGATTGTAAAGCAGCAGCGAAATTTCAAACGAAAGAACACTAACGAAAAATGCCTAATTTCATCAGTTAGGACAGAAACTGGAAAACGAGGAAAGGTAACGATGGTACCTTCAGAAAGCAAGTACAACTGTACTCTTCTGAACGTGTCAGGAGGCGGCTGCTGTGTTTCAACTACCCTT
>JAFPCT010000152.1 GCA_017390125.1 Treponema sp. | reverse complement strand
GGTCAAACTTGATTGTATTCTTTACGGAATCGCGGTACTTCTGGTTTTCTTCTTTCTTGAGCATGTTCATGAATGCAGAGTTGTAAACACGGTGCATACCCAAAGTACGAACGAAGTAACCTTCCATCATCCAGAAAGCTTCTGCAAGCAAAAGTGTATCCGGAACTTCACGGGCTACGCGGTCAACAACTTCACGCCAGAATTCATTTGGAATACGGGCTTCAAATTCCTGGTTTGTAAGGGCGCTTTCAGAACGAGAATAAATGTCTCCTCCATGTCCCGGCTCCGGATACCACAAGCGGCGGATTGATTTTTTAGCCAATACCATTGCCGCATCAAAGCGGATGATAGGGAAGTTTCGTGCTACATGAAGGATGTCCTGCATAACGGCTTCACGGGCTTCCGGGTTCAAGAAGTCAATCTGAGCAGTGTCGTTCCAAGGCATACCTGTACCATCGTTTCCGTGGTAAATGTAGCGTGTGTCTCCGTTTCGGAAGTCTACGCGCTTGAATACAACTGAACAGTCTGAATGGTTGTAGTAATGGTCTTCAAGCCATACACCTACGTTCGGGTCCCAAGAAAGGTTTTCACCGTTGAATGTGTAGCTTGAGCTAGGAGGATCCCGTCGCTGAACGAAAAGTTCCGGTCGGTTTACAACCCACTGGCTGTCCATACCTGTGTGGTTTGGAACCATGTCCGAAGCAAGACGGATTCCGCGCTGCCACAAACGAGTTCTAAGGTTAGAAAGGGCATCCCAACCACCGATATTTTCTGCAATGTTGTAGTCGTAAAGTGAATATGCTGAAGCCGCAGCTTCCGGGTTACCGCACAACTGCTTAATGCGCTTAGAAGCATTTGAACGGCTCCACAAACCGATTAGCCACAAGCCGGTAAAACCTTCGTCCCTAAGGGCGTCCAGCTCTTCATCAGGAATCTGGTCAAGGCGTGTAATCGGACGGTTGTATTTTTTTGTAAGCTGATCCAGCCATACAAGAACAGTCTTTGCCATAAGGATAACGCAAGGCATCCATTCGCGGTCAGGACTGAACCGTTCGTATTCCTTCATAAGGTTGTCATAGTTGTAAGCTTCCATGCTTACGTCGCCGCCGTTAGTCGGGTGCCATGCCATCTTTTCTTCCTCAGAAATGGTATCAATTCCGGCAAGAAGACGGCGGAGCCATTCTCCAAGAAAATCTGTCCAGTACTGACGGATGTAGTCAAGCTGGCCTTTCAGGCTGTTCGGGCTGAACACAACCGGTTCACGAAGCATGTTTATAAGGTCATGATTGAACGGTCCGAATGTCGGAAGGTTCTGGAATGTTTTCTGAATGTTTGCCCATGCCTTGTAATAAAGCGGGTTCTTCTGAAGCTCAATGTCATCAAAGAGAACGGCAAAAGGCTTGAATGCCGGGTTTTCGTTCGCAAGGTGCAGAAGGATAAGTTCTTCAACAGTCTGCTCCCTGTTGCTCCTCATAACTCCTGTGCCTGCATCCATGGCAGATTTTTCAAGGTATTCTTTTGCGCTCAGTTTTCCCTGATAAACTTCAACCGGCGGGAATTCAGCCATAAATTCAAGAAGCATCTTGTCTACTGCTTCTTTTGTATATTCCATATCAAGATTTGCAAGAACAGTCTTGAATGCAGTATTAAGCTTGTCCCGGCGGTAAAGCATGCAGACATAATGGAAAACCTCATCAATAAGTCCCATTGCGTTCAATGAACCTACAGAAACACGTTTTTCATTCTGTCCTTTATCATCAAAATATTTGTTTAATTTTTCAGCAAACTTTCGGACTGCCGGTAAATTTCCAAGAATAACATTACCACTTGAAGAATAAAGCCTTTCGTCAAATTTACAGATGTCACGAATCTTGCGTCCTATGTGAAACTCGTTGTAAGAAATATTCATATCGTCCTTCCTTTTATTTGTGCAATCCAACGATTCCCTTGATTTTGTTAATCAGAGAATCATCAGCTTCAAGCTCTTCTACAGTAACAGGCATGCGGTAAGTCCAGTTGAAGTCGTTTACGCTTCCAGGAACGTTTACTCGTTCAGCATTTGAATCTGCAAGCCAGTATTTCTTTTCCATTGCCATATAGTCCTGCAGCGGATTTATGATCCATACGCTGTTTGCAGCGGAAACACCTTTAAGGTATCCTTCTGCAATTTCCGGACTGAACGGCGCATTTGCAATTTCATTGATTCTTCCCTGGTCAAAGCCGTCAACGCCAAATGCCCAAGGATTTGTGCGTACGAAAAGGCTTGCCCCGCCGCGGTCTTCCTGCCACCACTGTCGGACAGTTGTCGAATCGTGAACTGAAGTTGTAGTTACAGAAAGATAAGTTATATCGTTAAGCGGAACATAAGGCTGTCCGCCTTCCTTCAGCGGCGGCACCATCGGTTTACCCGCAGGCCAAGGATTCCGTTCTTTTCCATAACGTGAGGAAGACATGGAAGCTCTGCTCCAAGGTCCTCTCCGCAAGGAACCATTTTTACAGAATTTGTAAGGGTAGAAAGAATTTCGTCTGACTGTGTTTCCCACAATCTGTTCTGTTCCCATTCCTTTCCGCTCATAAGGTTTTTCAGATTGTTCTTTTCGCCGTCATTAAGCGACTTCCATGAATCTGAATTGTAGTATGTCCATACAGGAACGAAATTGTCCTGAGTAACTTCAATAAGACATCGGTTCTGCCATGCGCGACTCAATGCGTCTTTACAGCGCTGTGCTGCATCACCTTCGCAGAATGGGCTCAAATCTGATTCATAGAAATCTTTGTCACCAGTTACTGTGCTCTTGAAAAGCCAGAGCTCTTCATTTCCAATCCTGTCCATGAATTTAGAAAGAATTGCAACTGCAGTTTCATGGTTCCATGTAATGTCTTCGATAAGACCTGTAGGAACGTGCGGCTGGCTGAGCCAACGGATTCGTCCGTCTTCAAAACCGATGTTGTGCAGGTCATTTCTGTGCATCGGAACATAAGGTACTGTGTGACCAAGGACTGCAGTCGTATCGCGGGCAGGAATAGCCCAGATGCGGAAGAATCCAAGGATATGGTCAAGGCGGTATGCACCATAGAACTGTTCTGCAACTTTAAGACGATTGATCCACCAGTCATATTTGCGTGCCTTAAGGTTTTCCCAGTCGTAGGTAGGGAAGCCCCAGTTCTGGCCGGTGGGGTTTTCACCGTCAACAGGAGAACCGGCACGAAGATTGTGGTTGAAAATATCCGGCTCAGACCATGCATCGCAGCTGTCTTCGTTCATAAGGATCGGCATGTCACCCTTAAGGATGATTCCGGCCTTCTTTACGGCATCCGTTGCCTTCTTGAACTGCTCGCCGGCAACCATCTGAAGCCATGCAAAGAACAGGTGATCCTTTGCTGATTTCTTGTCGTTCCAGCGGGCTTTTATTTCTTTTGCAGGCAAAAGCTGGTCTTCTTTCTTCCATTCTTTCCAGGAAGCCTGATTGTATTTTACCTTGAGGTTTTTATATACAGCGTAGCTTACGATCCAAGGATTCTTCTTAATCCATTTTTCAAGGGATTCGTCTGCTTCGGCTTTTTTTGCAACTTCTGTTGATTCATAAAGTTTTCTGAGCAAAGATGTTTTTGCATCCAGAATTCCCTGGTACTTGAAGCGGCCGGCCTGGCTGTACGGGAAATCCTTTATCATCTTGTCATATTGTTTTTTGAATCCTGCATCTGACTTGTAAAGTTCAGCAAATCCAGGAAGAGCTTTGATATCAACATAAATTGGATGGAGTGCAAAGGCAGAAAGTCCGCTGTATGGCGAAGACTGTGTACCCGTGTCATTTACCGGCAAAAGCTGAAGGAGCGTAAATCCCGCTTTTTTGCAGAATTTTGCAAACTCCGGCAAATCTGTGTATTCACCGATAACGGTGCCGTCTTTTTTGTTTGTGTAAATGGCTCCCAAAGGAATGGAAGTACCAATTGCTTTTTCTAATGTGCTCATATTTTCAATTATACCACGGCTTTTTTAAATTAGTTAAAAATTCGCCATGCCTCCTTACAAATTTAATTTGCCACCCCATATACAAATGAGTGTGCAATATTGCGTATCGTTTCGTCGTCGTCCTTAAGGAATCCCGTAAGAACAGTTGCGGCGATAGAAACCAGATTGTTATGAAACAAAATACTGTAAAACTCTTCCTTGCCTTTCATGTTGCCGAACTCCGCTGTTGACTTAGTAAAGAAATCTACAAAAAGAGAATAAATTCCCTTGCGTACAGGCGCATACAACGCATTGCTTTTAGAATCTGCCGGAGAATTCAAAAGCAGAATGTGCAGCCTGAAGTAGTCCGGGTTCTCCCTGGCAAAAGCAATTTCCGTACGAATTATGCCTGTAATTGATTCAACAAATGAATGCCTGTATTCGCATGCCTGTGCAATTTTTTCAGTCAAAAGCCCGCCTTTCTGAGAAACCAAAGCCTGAATCAGTCCGGCCTTTGAACCAAAATAATAGTACAGCGTAGGCTTTGTAATTCCGGCTTCATCTGCAATTTCCTGTACACTCACAGAATCATATCCCCGAAATGCGAACAGCCTGCACGCTACATTGAGAATGTTTTCTTTGTTTGATATCTGCTCCACGATTATATTATATACCGATTAGTATATAAAACAAGAGAAAAACAAAAATGAAAACTTTTTGAAATAGAAATTTGTACTATTGGTTACCGGCTGCAAACAGATGAGTAATTATATTGCCGTCCAATACAAAAATCATATTCTTATTTATAAAACAAACTTATATAACAATTTTATAAAAACATTCCACATTTTTTGTCTTATCGCTATACTGAACCCATGCAAGAAAACCCAAGAAATATAAAAGCACAGCATATCCGCGATGTAATACGCTACATCCAGCATTTTAAGGACGCAACTCTTGTCATCTATCTTGATGATGAAGTCATCGACTCTCCGCTTTTTTCCAGCCATATCCGGGATATTGCAATCATCCATCAGGCAGGAATAAAAGTCTGCATCGTTCCTGGAGCCCGCAAGCGAATCGATGAGATTCTGTCCTCTTCAAATATTTCCTGGGAATATAAAGACGGCGTAAGAATTACGGAAGAAAAGGCCATGCCTCAGATCAAAATGGCAGCCTTTGACATTTCCAACATAGTAATGACAAGCCTTGCCGCCCATCAGATTACTGCCACAATCGGAAACTGGGTTCGTGCCCGCTCAAAAGGCGTTCTGGAAGGAACAGACTACGGCACAGCCGGCGAAATCGACCGGCTTCAGACAGAAGCCATCCGCAATACGCTGGACAACGGCTTTATCCCGATTTTTCCGTGCATAGGCTGGAATTCAAACGGAAAGCCGTACAATATTTCCTCCGTAAGCCTTGCAAAGGAAATAGCAATAAACCTTAAGGCCGAAAAACTTTTCTTCGTGCTCAAGAACGCCGAAATAAACTGCAGAAACTTTGTCATCCCTGAACAGATTGGTCTTTCAGAATTCGGTGATATTCCGGCATTAAACTTGCAGGAACTGGAATTATTCCTTAAGGTAAACAAGGACTGCAGTGACAAAAAAATCATTTCGCTTTTGAACGCCTCCAGCGAAGCCTGCAAGAAAGGAGTAGAACGCTCCCACATTCTTAACGGTTCCATTGAAGGAGCTCTTCCATGCGAAATATTCAGCGACCTTGGTTCGGGAACCATGGTTTATTCTTCTGACTACGGAAACCTGCGTCCTATGGAACTTACAGACATTCCGGCTGTACTTTCTGTAATGAATCCTTTCATCGCAAAAAAAATACTTCTGCCGCGTACAGAACAGGTCCTTTCTGAAAATATGGCTGATTATATTGTCTACGAAATCGATGGAGGAATTCGGGCTTGTGCTTCTCTTCACGTTTATGACCAGACTCAGGCAGAAATTGCCGGCATTGCCGTAGATTCAGCTTTTTCCAATCTTGGAATCGGACCAAAACTTGTGGAATACCTTATTGCCCGGGCCAAAAAACAGAACCTCAAGAGCGTTTTTATACTTACAACCCAAACCTCCGACTGGTTCGAGCATCTTGGATTTACTCCGGACAGCATCGAATCATTGCCCCAGGAACGCCGTTCCATCTGGACCCCGCAGAGAAACAGCAAAGTGTACCGCATGAATTTAAAATAAAAAAAACAGCAGAATAATCTGCTGCTTTTTTTACCTGTTCACCGGCTTATTATTTGAACATCTTTGAAAGAGCATCAACCTGAGGCTTCGGAACACCTACTGTATTAATAAGGTAGTTCTGTGCTATAGACTGAATGTTGTCTTCCTTGAATTTTTTACCGTTATTCATCGTTACAAACATGAACGGAACTGCCTCAGAAAGAAGTTCGTACTGCTGCTTCTGGCGGTTTTTCTTAACGCCGTAGAAGTTTTCGAAACTCTTCATGAAGTCATTTTCAATGTCAGAATAAGAAGCGCCGTTCAAGGCAAGAAGCATAGCAACAACAAAACCTGTTCTGTTTTTTCCTTCTTTGCCATGAATAAGGATTTTTTCTCCAGGATGGTTTGCAATAAACACAAGAGCACTCTTGAGCTTTGAATGGAATTCATCACCGGAAAAAGCTGAACCCATGTTTACGCATACAACTTTGCCTTCAGAATCAAGCTTCTTGTAATATGCAGATGATTCTTCACGCTGAGAGGCAATTTCATTTGTATCAGCAAGATTTACTACAAGAGTAATCCCGTTGTCTTCCATAAGTTTTGCTGCGAAAGGAGCTCGTTCATCACTTTCAATAGGATTGTAAGAACGATACAGTTTTTCAGCAGAAATTGAACCGCCTGTTACGTTTCTGAAATTGGCAAAAATTTCATCGCTGTCGAACTTTTCACGGTCATTGCTTTTCTTAAGAACTCGAACCTGATAAGAAGTCAAATAACCGTAATGTTCTTTAAGAGAAATGGTAACTTTTGAACCGATTTTAGCACCTGAAACTTCAGAGAAATTTCCCATGTTGATTGCAAGGGAAATCTCATCGCCGTTCATGCGGATCAAAAAATCACCGTTATTTACATCACTATAATTCTTTACAATTGGAGCTGAAAATTTATATTTATCAACTGAAATGTTAACAATATCACTTGCACTGAAGCCTTTTGCCAAAAAAACGCCGCCTTTTATAGCAAGGTTTACGTTTCCGTGAACATCGACAGAAGCAACCGTTGTCTCAACGTATGCTTTTCCTTTGGCAAAAGAAAGACCTGAACAAGTCACAATCAAAACTAAAGCTAAAAGAGCCTTAAATGACTTTGCAAACATTTTTAATACCTCACCAATTTAGAATCTATTAAGTGTTACATCAAATGCAATATATGAGCTTTCTGGAATTACTCCAGGATATCCTCTCTCACCGTAAGCCTGATCCGGCGGCAATACGATTGTGCGGCTTTCTCCTTTCTGCATATCCTGAACCATTGTATCAAATCCAGGAATCATCTGACCAGCACCTGTAGTGAACTCAAGGTCACCGCGGCCAGCAGACTGGTCAAATACAGTGCCGTCTACAAGGTATCCCTTGTATGCTACGAAAACGTGCTTGCCTTTACCGCATTTTGCTCCGCTTCCTGCTTTTGTTACTTTGTAATAAATGCCTTCGATAGTTTTATCAAATCCAGGGAACTTCTTTTCAACTTCTGCAATTTTAGCAGCGTACTTTGCTTCTTTTGCAGCCATAGCCTTTGCAGCAGATTCCTTTGCATAAGCATCCCATTCAGCCTGTCCTGCTTTGAATGCTTCAGCATCAGCACCCTGACGGATAATTTTTACGCTCTTAATCTCGTCACCCTGTGCAACAGCATTTACAACATCCTGATCTGCATC
>JAFPCT010000151.1 GCA_017390125.1 Treponema sp. | reverse complement strand
GCTCAAGGCAAGCATTTTGAACCATCTTCAGGGGCTTGCAAAGGAAAAGCGAATCGGTGACCTTGTGGTAAACGTAGAGATGGATATGTCTGAGAAATCCATGGAATCTACAGTTTATACTCCTATCCAGAGAAAGGCTGACAACCCGAATACCCCTTATGATGATTCTGATTATGTAGATACACTTCCTGTCAGTCAGCAGACTGTTACAAAGGAATGGCAGGGTACCGGTTACAATCCGGAAGGTCCTGCTGGTGTTGAGGGCCAGACACCTCCGGTTTATTCTGACATGTCGAATGTTGTGGGAAAATCTGTTGAGACAGGCGTTACCCAGAACAACGTAATTAATACAACTCATACAGTTGAGACTGTTGCGCCTCAGACCGGACGCACTTCCGTTTCCCTTAACGTAGACGGTAAGTGGACTCTTCTTCGTGATCCGAAAACCCACGATTATATCGTTGATGACGGTGAGAACGGAACCGGCGGTTTGAAGCGAAAGTATACACCTGTTTCTCCTGAAGAGCTTGCGGAATACAAGCGCCTTGTTGAGGGTGCCATAAACTACAATCAGCTTCGCGGTGATTCCGTTCAGGTTACAAACATTCAGGTTGACCGTACGGAAGAATTCGAAGAATTTGACAACGCATATTTCAAGGCTCAGCAGACAAAACGTACTGTTCTTCTCAGTCTTGTTGCAGTTGCCGTTGTTCTAGTCGGGTTCATCCTGTTCCGTATAATCAGCAAGGAAATGGAACGCCGTCGCCGTGCAAGGGAAGAGGAGCTCCTGCGCCAGCAGCAGCTTGCCCGGGAACAGGCCCTTTGGGAAGCAAAAGACGAGGCTCAGACTGTTACCATGTCTGTCGAAGAAAGCCGTCGTGCCGAACTTCAGGAAAATGCAATCAATATGGCAAAAGAGCATCCTGAGGATGTTGCAATGCTTATCCGCACATGGCTTATGGAGGAGTAACGAATGTCAGACGATATGCCTAAATCAAATCCTAAACCTATCCCGAAACCGGGCAGCCTGAAACCTGCCGGAAGCAGCAAAAAGGACAGAAAGGATTATAAGAGTTTAACCGGCCGCCAGAAAGCCGCAATCTTCCTCGTTTCCCTTGGCTCTGATGTTTCTTCTGAAATCATGAAGCATCTGCGTGAGGATGAAGTTGAGACATTGACATTTGAAATTGCCCGTCTTGAAACAGTAGATGCCGAATATAAGGATGCAGTTCTTGAAGAGTTCCAGGAGCTTATGAATGCCCAGAACTTTATCACTACAGGTGGTATTGACTATGCCCGGGAATTGCTTGAAAAATCTTTGGGAAGCCAAAAGGCAATCGACATTATCAACCGTCTTACTTCAAGCCTTCAGGTTCGTCCGTTCGACTTTATCCGCCGTACAGATCCGGCTCATCTTTTGAACTTTATTCAGCAGGAATATCCGCAGACTATCGCCCTTATCCTTGCTTATTTGGAGCCTGGAAAAGCTGCCGTTATTTTGCAGAACCTGCCTGAAGAAATGCAGCCTGAAGTTTCAAAGCGACTTGCAACCATGGACCGTACTTCTCCTGACGTTTTGCGTGAGGTTGAGCGCGTTCTTGAAAAGAAACTTTCTACACTTTCCAGCGAAGACTACACTGCTGCCGGTGGTGTTGAATCAATCGTTGAAATCCTTAACCTTGTTGACCGTTCTTCTGAGAAAGCGATTATCGAATCTCTGGAAGAAGAAGATCCGGATTTGGCAGAAGAGATCAAAAAGCGAATGTTCGTATTCGAAGATATCGTTATGCTGGACGACCGTGCCATTCAGAAGGTTCTCCGCGAAGTCGATACTCAGGAACTTTCAAAGGCCCTCAAGTCCGTGGATACCGAAGTACAGGACAAGATTTTTCGCAACATGTCAAAGCGTGCCGCAAGTATGCTTAAGGAAGACATGGAATTCATGGGACCTGTCCGCCTGAAGGACGTTGAGGAAGCCCAGCAGAAAATCGTATCTACAATCCGTCGTCTTGAAGACAGCGGTGAAATCGTCATTGCACGTTCCGGCGAAGACGAACTTGTCCAGTAAGGTGATGTATGGCAAAGCAAGTGTTCAGACCGAATGAGATAAAAGTAAAAGAAATTGAAAAGAAATTCTCGCTTCCGCTTATTCATGATTTTGCGCCTCCTCCGGTAGAAGAGAAAGTTGAGGAGGTTGTATACGACGGTCCGACTGCTGATGATATCCGTAAGGAGGCTGAGGCGTTTAAAAAGGGCTGGGAAATTGAAAAACAGCACATGATGGAGGAAGCTCAGAAACAGGCTGCCGACATTGTAAGCAAGGCTCAGGACGAAGCGCTTGCCATTTCCCAGAAGCAGACGGAAGAAACTGAAACTGCCAGAAAGAATGCGGAAGACCAGGCCGCTCAGATTATTGAAGATGCCAAAAAGGAAGCTGAGCAGATTGTTCAGACTGCTCATGCCGAAGAAGAGAAAATCAGGTCTGAGGCTATAGAAAAAGGTTTTGCTCAGGGCCATGAGGATGGACTTAAGAGCGGGGAAGATGAGATTAACCGCCTTACCGAACGCATGCGCAGAATGCTGGAGGCTATCATGAACCGCAGGGAGGAGATCCTGCGTGAGACTGAGCAGCAGATTGTCGAGCTTGTAATCCTTATGACCCGCAAAGTTGTAAAGATAATTTCTGAAACTCAGAAGACAACAGTTGTAAGCAACGTTATTGCGGCGCTCAAGAAAGTGAAGACCCGCGGCAATGTTGTTCTTCATGTAAATACAGAGGACCTTAAGATTGCCAGTGCAAATGTGGCAGAATTTATAAAACGCATAGAAAATATCCAGGGCATTACAGTTATGGAAGATTCATCCGTTGAGAAAGGCGGATGTATCGTAGAAACTGATTTTGGTGCCATCGATGCCCGCATTGCGAGTCAGCTTGGCGAGCTTGAAAGCAAGATTCTTGAAGTTTCTCCTGTAAAGAGCATTTCAAAAACTCCTTCTGTTTCGGAATAGTTTGGGGGAGTTCCATGGCTCTTGATTCGTTTAATTTTGAAAAATATTTTGACCAGGTGGCGGAGGCAGAGCCTATAACTTATGTTGGTTATGTCACTGCCGTAAAAGGCCTTGAAATCATGAGTAAAGGACCTGTTGCCCAGATTGGCGAGGTATGTACTTTAAAGCTGCCGGACGGAAATTCCCTTATGGCGGAAGTTGTGGGTCTGAACGACAGTACTGTAAGGCTTACGGCATACGGTGACACAACTGGTATTGAGGTTGGATGTGAAGTCGTCGGCTCTGGAAAAAGCCTTCAGGTTCCTGTCGGCTGGAGCCTTCTGGGCCGTACTATAAATGCGGCCGGTAAACCTATTGACGGACTTGGCGAGCTGGTGCCGGAAACTTATTATCCGGTTATAGCACCGGCTCCTGATTCAATGAAAAAGCCTCTTATTAACAGAAGAATTACTACCGGCGTAAAGGCTATAGATTCCATGCTGACAATGGGAAAGGGTCAGCGTATTGGTATTTTTGCCGGCTCTGGAGTAGGTAAGTCGACACTGCTTGGTTCCATTGCACGTAATACAAATGCAGACATAAACGTAATCGGGCTTGTAGGAGAACGAGGAAAGGAAGTCCCGGAATTCATAAACAATGATCTGGGATCGGAAGGTATGAAGCGTTCTGTCATTGTTGTTGCCACCGGTGATGAGCCTTCAATCTGTCGTTTGAGGGCTGCACAGGTTTGTACAGCAATAGCCGAATATTTCCGCGATCAGGGAAAGGATGTCATGCTCATGATGGACAACGTAACCCGATTCGCAAAGGCTCAGCGTGAGATAAGTCTTTCCAATGGAGAGCCTCCTGCTCAGAATGGATATCCTCCAAGTGTTTTTGACGCAATTCCAAAACTTCTTGAAAGGACCGGAAACAATGACAAAGGCTCTATCACGGCTTTTTATGCAGTTCTTGTTGACGGTGACGATATGAATGAGCCCATCGCAGATACAGTCCGCGGTGTTCTTGACGGTCATATAGTTCTTTCCAGAAAACTTGCTTCTGCATATCATTATCCGGCGATTGATGTTCTTGCTTCTGTCAGCCGAAATGCAACAGATGTAATCGGAAGGACAACAAGAAAAGCTGTGGCAAAGACACGTGAGCTTATGGCAATCTATCAGAACAATGCCCAGATGATTAATACTGGTATCTATCAGAAGGGCAATTCAAAATCCATAGATGACGCGATTGATTTTCATGATAAGGTTGAGGAATTTCTTAAACAGGAAAGGGACGAAGGTTTTTCTATGAAAGAAACTCTGGACATGCTTTCAGCATTGACGGAAATTGAGCTTCCAGAAACAGATTACGAAGAAAATCCCCTTGAAGCCGAAAAACTTGCTGCTTCCGGAAACGCTGAATAATGAAGAAATTTTCTTTTGAGCTTGAGGAAATACTGAACATCAGGAAGTTTGAGCAGCAGCAGGCTGAGACAGAGCTTGGTAAGGCTCTTGCAGAAGAACAGAAAATTCAAAACCAGCTGGACGGGCTTGCTCAGCGGCAGGCTGAGATTCAGCATGAAATGAAAGGAAGCAAAAATTTTTATGATATTGCAAACGCTTCCCAGTTCTATACTTATGCCAGAAATCAGCGTGATAAGCTTCTTTCGGAGTTAGCTGAGGCAAAAATTGTCAGTGATTCAAAACGGGAAACCTTAAGAAAAGCAATGCAGAAAACAGACTCCCTGGAGCAGCTCAAGGAGCAGCAGAGGGAGGAGTACAAGGAAGAGCTGAAACGCCGGGAACAGAATGAAGTTGACAACATTGTTACCGGTCGTTTCAGGCCGGAATCCTAGTATTTAAATGCAGAGCCGCCGATGAATTCTCTTATGATGGAGCGTGGCGGAACTGCTGTCGGCGCGATTGAAGCGAACTGCTCAAGGAAGTGCAGGAGACGGCATGCCTCTGAGTATTCCGGCTCAGAGGGTTTGACGCATCTGAGAAGCGGTTCTGCGTAAATCTTCAGTACGCTCAGTTCATAGTCCAGCGCAGTATTAAGAATTGCGTCCGCATTGTTCTGGAACGGGAAGATGTACTTTTCTTCGCCCCGGCGTACGCTTGGCCACATTGCAATTGTTCCTGCGGCCGGCTTTCCCCTGAACTGGGAGTCTCTTACGATGCGCCGGATAAGGCGGTTGTCGCTGGTGGGGATGCGGTTGTGGTCGTCAAGGTTAAGCTGCGTAAGTGCAGAAAGGTAAATCTTGAACTTGTATTCTGCAGGAACTTTTGGCGTAAGCTTGTCGTTCAGACCGTGGATTCCTTCCATAATCAGAATCTCATGTTCCTTGAGAACCATCTTGTTCTTTTCTTTGAAACTCTGGGTTCCGTCCGCAAAATTATATGTAGGAATTATTACTTCCTTTTCGGCGAACAGGTCAACGAGGTTTTTGTTCAAAAGTTCGATGTCCAGTGCCTCAAGGCATTCATAGTCCGGCTCTCCGTTTTCGTCCACAGGAGTTCTTGAGTGGTCAACGTAATAGCAGTCAAGGCTGATTACTTTTGGAATATATCCCAGAGCCTGAAGCTCAAGGGCAAGTTTCTTGGAGGTTGTTGTCTTGCCGGAGCTTGAAGGTCCTGCAATAAGAATTACCCGGGCAGTTTGCTTTTCTGCAATCTGGCTTGCGATTTCCGAAATACATTTTTCCTGAAGGGTTTCCGTAATGTCGATGAAGTCATTGATTTTTCTGGAAACAATGAGTTCGTTCAGGCTGGCAACGCTTGTAACGCCGAGACGTTTTCCCCAGGTTTTGTATTTTCTGTATATCTCAAAGAGTTTAGGCTGGTCCACGAATTCCGGTATCTTGCTCTGATCGCTGGATTTAGGAAAACGAAGGAGAAATCCTTCTCCGTATTTTCTGAGCTCAAAATGCTTGAGCATGCCCGTATGAGGAACAAGCGGGCCGAAATGAAGGTCGCTGAAATCTCCGATTGAGTTGATTCTGACTCTCGGAGGACAGAGAAAATTCATCTGCCTGCGGGTTTCTGTAAGTCCTGATTTTTCAATCAGCTCGACCGCCTCGTTATAGGAAACGAAGTGGGATTCAATCGGGAGGTTCTTTTTTACAAGGGCGTTCATTTCCTGCTCAAGGGCTTTGATGTCTTTTTCGCATATAGGTTTTTCCGTGTCCAAGGTGTAATAGTAACCGCTTCCAAGACTGTGACCTACCAGAAGCCTGCGGTCAGGGTAGATGTGATATGCGGCTGCTGCAAGGAGGAGACAGAGGGAGCGGCGGTATACTGCGATTCCTTCCTTCGAGTCGTAGAGCACAGGCTCAACTTCTGCGCTGTATTTCAAATGCTTTTCCATTGAGTATACTTTGTTGTTTACTTTTACTGCAAAAATCTTTTCCCTGTCCATGTTGAAATTGTCAGTAAGATCAGAAATTCTGGTTCTGTATGGAGTTTCAATAACTTTTCCGTCTGGGAATGTGATTGTTATTTTATTGTCAGTCATGATTGTATCCTCCGAAGCTTGCAATATGTGCTTATTTTACATCACATTTTTTAGAAGTCAAATCTTGGTTCTTCCTCATTTGACAATATATTTTGTTTATTCTATTGTTAACAGATTATATTTAAAATAAAATTCGAGGACTGCCATGCTTGAAGAGCTGAAGATGCCGATGTCTCAGTTAAAAGATGACATTATGAATGTCTGGAACCGACTGGATCCTGATTCAATACAGAAAAAAATAGACGAAAAGATGACGCTTACAGAAGCTCCCGGGTTCTGGGATGATCACGAGAAAGCTGAAAAAGTAATGTCTCAGGTCAGAAAGCTTAAGAATCGTGTAGAGCCATGGAGAGAACTTCTTAACGAATATAACGACATGGAAGCCATGTATGAGCTTGCTGCAGAAAGCGGAGATCCTGCTGATGAAGAGGAAGTTAAGTCCATGCTGGACGCAGGGCGCAAAAAATTTGAGGAGCTGAACATCCTGAACCTTCTTTCCGGTGAGGTTGACGATTCTGCTGCATTCCTTACAATTCATTCCGGTGCAGGCGGAACGGAAGCAGAGGACTGGGCCCGCATGCTCAGCCGCATGTATACCCGTTGGGCTGAGCGCCATGAATACAAACTTGAGGTTGTCGACGTCCTTGAGGCAGAAGGCGGAATCAAATCAATTACAATGCAGATTGACGGCGATTATGTCTACGGTCATCTTAAAGGTGAGGCCGGAATCCATCGTCTTGTGCGGATTTCTCCCTTCGACGCAAATGCACGCCGCCATACTTCTTTTGCCAGCGTTTATGTTTTCCCGGTTCTTGATGATTCCATTGAAGTTGAGATTCGTCCGGAAGACCTTCGTGTCGATACGTACCGGGCTGGCGGAAAGGGGGGGCAGCATGTAAACAAGACTGATTCTGCCGTACGATTCACTCACTTGCCTACAGGTATTGTTGTTGCCTGTCAGAGCGAACGAAGCCAGATTTTTAACCGCCAGGCTTGTATGAGCATGCTCCGTGCCCGACTTTATGAATATTACCGCGAGCAGAAGGAAAAGGAAAATGCGAAATTCGGTGCGGAAAAGAAGGATATTTCCTGGGGCAATCAGATCCGTTCCTATGTTTTCCAGCCGTATACAATGGTAAAAGACCACCGCACAAAATATGAGAGCGGAAATATCCAGGCCGTAATGGACGGCGATATAGATCAGTTTATGGATTCCTTCCTGCTGGCTCAGTGGAAAGGTCTTCCAATGGATTCCGGGGACGAAGACGAAGAAATGTAATTTTTTCCGGCTGAACCTAATTTTCTCTCTCCTGATGTTTTTTCAAGGAATGTCCGTTTTCTCTGCGGAAGCGGACAGTTGGATTTTGGCTGCAGAAAAATTCAGTTTTTCCCAGAGGACTGTAGACCCGGCAATTCAGGCTGCGTCAACGTCACTTCCAAGCCTTGTGCTGGAACAGATTGCGGAAAATCTTGAAAGAATGCCCCGGGCTCAGGAACAGCAGGATTCTGAGCTTTATACGCTCAAAACACAGAGGCTTTCCCTTTTCATGCAGCTTTCGAAGGAAGTCAAGACCAGGGACTCCATTCTTCTGGAAAGCTATTCTCCTTCAAGATTGAAGTTCAAGCTGAAAGCCCAGGACAAAAAAATTGAGAACCTTAAGAAACAGGTCCGGGAAAACCTGGAGAAAACCCGTGCCGTTCGTCAGAAATATTCTGAGTCCATTGCGGCTGATGAAGAGCGTGAGAGGCGTCTCGAGGCCGGAGAGGTTGTTGAAGAAGAGAAAGAGCAGAAAAATTTTCTCATGGACCTTCTCTTTGACCGACAGGACGAAGCCAGAATTATAAAAAAAGTTGCCTTTTATAAAAATGACGTAACCTCTCTTTTTGAGGCGGATAAAGCCGCTTCTTCCGGCGACTATTCATCTTTTGCTTTTGAAAAAGCCTGTGTGGACGCTAAAATTTCAGGCCTTCTTACGGGATCTGTGACAGTGTACGGATCCTATATTTCTGTTGCCGTAAACATTTACAGTTTTCCGGGGGCTAAAATCATTGCCTCTGCAATGGAAGTCGGTGACAAGGATGACCTGAAGTCCATTGCAATAGCTCTGGCGCGGCTCCTTACTCCGAAAATTGCAGACAGCATGCCTGTTGAGCTTGAATTTGAGATTGAGCCTGAGGAAGCCAGGAAAAATCTTCAGATAACAGTAGATGATGTTGTGTTCAAGAATGTTGAGGGACTTTTCAGAATGCAGAGCGGAGTGCACAGAATCATGTTCTCCGCACCCGGATACAATTCCATCGCAACCAGCTTTGCTTTTAGAGGAAACAGAAAATTTCATGTAAAGGCAGATATGGTTAAGTCTGAGAACGGAACTGCAAACTTGTATTTCAGAAAGCATTTTCCCGGCGATATCTTTGCAAACGGAAAGCTTGCCGGAGCTCTGACCGAGGAGGAGTTTTCAAGCCGTATAATTATTGACGGCCATGCCATCCTCGGACATTGCATCGATGAAAACGGCGAGACTGCGGATTTTTTCATTCCTGAAAAATACATGACGGAAGACAGAGACCTTCTTGTTCAGGTAAAGGCATTTAACCGCAGTGATTATATAGAAAAGCGGCGCAAAATGATGTACATAAGCTACAGTGCCCTTATAGTTTCCCTTATGCCGACTTTCTACTGCTACGGAAATTCCTATGCGGCTTCAAGGGGATACAACTACGATTTAGGCATATCCAGAGATGACGCGATTGCCTGGCAGAATGCTTCGAACATCTGTACCGGCGTCAGCGTTGCCATCGGCGCCTGGTGGATATATGAGCTTGTGCGCTACCTTCAGTCGGCTAATACGGTTCTTCCTGCTTCAGCAAGACCTGTAAATGAAAGAAAAATTGCTAAGGTCAAGGTAAGGGAAGAGAAGCGTATGGAAGCCCTTCGCAGAAAAGAGCAGAAAAAGCTTGTGAAAGCCGCCGATAAAAAAAGTGCTGCTCCGGAATCTGTGAAAGAACCGGGAGAGGAGGCTGCGGAAAGCGCCGGTGAAAATGTTGAGCAAAATAAAGAGGTAAAGAATAATGGCTAGAATTTCATTTGCAGAGAGAATAAAGAATCTTTTTAAGGGTTCTGCAATAGATGATGATTTTTTTGATGACCTTACGGACAACTTGATTGAAGGTGATGTAGGTGCAAAAAATGCCTATGAAATTTCTGAGCTGCTTGAGGCTGAATGCAGGAAGGAGCATTTGACTGAACAGAAGGACATTGAAAATGCCCTTAAAAAAATACTTTCAGGCTATGTAAAGCAGATTGATCTGGAACCGGAAAAAAACGGAACCAATATATGGATGGTGCTTGGAGTAAACGGCGTTGGAAAAACCACAAGCGTGGCAAAACTGGGCTCGTTCTTTAAGCGCGGAGGCCTTGATAACGTGGTTCTTGCAAGCGCTGATACTTTCCGTGCGGCTGCAATCGACCAGCTTAACATGCATGGAGAAAGAACAGGTCTGCGGGTTGTAAGCCATCAGCATGGAAGTGATCCTGCGGCCGTTGTATTTGATGCCGCAGAAGCCTGTGCCGCGAAAGGTCCGGGGCTTGTGCTGGCTGATACAGCAGGCCGTCTTCACAACAAGGAGAACCTTGTGAGGGAGCTTCAGAAAATAAACAAAATCTGCATGGAAAAGGCAACTCCGGGCTGCTACAGGAAAATCCTTGTGGTTGATGCAACTACAGGACAGAATGCGCTTCGACAGGCAGAAGCATTCCATGAGGCCGTGGGACTTGATGCTGTAATCCTTACGAAATACGATTCAACTGCAAAAGGTGGTGTTGCTGTTTCTGTAGGAAAAGAGCTTGGCATTCCTTTTGCCTACGTCTGTGACGGCGAAAAATATGAAGACATACGTCGATTTAATGCAGAGGAATATGTCTCTGCTTTCATAGGACTGTAATCTTGAACAGACTTTTTTCTCTGCTGCTTATACTTTCAGTTTTCTCAACAGTTTCTCTCCATGCTTCTGACAGAGTCAGGGAATATTTTTATGAAATGTTCCGTCTGGAGCTTTCCGGAAATGTGAATCCTGAATATGCAGAAGAAAAGAGCATCTCAGATTTTTATCCTGCAAAAAAAGCCGCCCTTGCATTTTCACAGACTTTCTGGACTTTTGATCACGGTGCCGTGCTGCTTGTGGATTTTCTGTACCCGGATTCAACGGCTCTTATAATCACAGATCTTTACGGCGATTCCTATGCAGACTCAGGACTTTGGATTGCCTCCCTGCTGGAAGGCTCTTCCGGAGATTTCATCATACGCCGTCCGGATGAGCTTTTAAGGACGGAATCGGAAATTGAATCTGAAAAGCTGGAAGCGGAAGGGAATGAAGGTTCTGAAGACCAGTCCCACGAAATTGCAGAGGGCGTTTCAATTGAGAGCGACAATTACATTCCGTATTCTGCTCCGGAACCAGAGGCGGAAATAGCGGACCGTAGCGTGCGTAACATGGAAAGGGCATTGGTGTTCTATTCCTATTCCGATGAGTTTTTAAGCCTTCAGAACACTGACGAAAGGCGGATTATTGTCCGGGGCGATGACAATCATCTTTTTCGCCTTTATTTTGATGAGTCCATGCGAATTACAAAAAAAGAGGTGTGGAATTACACAAAGAAGGTGGACACTTCCTCTGTTTCCTATACGCAGGATTTTGAATACAGCGGCGATTCCTCAATACCTTATCGCAGCGTCATAATTGAAGAGGAAAAAAATACTGTTC
>JAFPCT010000150.1 GCA_017390125.1 Treponema sp. | reverse complement strand
GATTACCTTCAGGCTGAAGAGCCATCCCCTGTTCTGAATGATGTTTCCCATCACACCGGAAACCACTCCAGCAAGAATTATAGGAAGAACCAGTTTTATGAAATAACTTGCAAAAATCATGAAAAAAGCCATGGATCGTATGTCCTGAACATTAACCCTGGTAAAAAAGAATTCCATTATTTCCTTGCAGCCAAAAAGTATGCGCTTTGCAAGAAAAATAAGGGTAACAAGAGAAAAAAGAAAAACAAGCGCCGAATTCAGGTCCTGGCTTTTTGCGACGCGGCCTTCTTCCCGGGCTTTACGTAATTTAAGCTCTGAAGGCTCCTCTGTACGGCCCTCATCCTCCGCCGCAAACCACTGCAGGTCAATCATATCAAAACTCATGACAAGCCTCCTTTACCCAGATTTGAAAGGAGCACGATAAGCTCTGAAATTCCCGAATTAAACGAACGGTAAAAGAAATCAAACAGATGCGGAAATATAACCACAAGGATTCCAAAGGAAAGCAGAATCATAACCGGGAAACCTTCAGAAAGCAGGTTCATTTGAGGCGCCGCCTTTGAAAGCAAACCAGTACAGATTGTAATGAGTACCAGAGTCCCCATAAGCGGCAGCGCAATTACAAAAGCATCTGCGAACAATTTTGAAAGTCCGGCAAGCAGGAAAGAAACCAGTTTTTCCCGGTTTTCGATAATCCCCATTACAGTAAGATTTTGAACCGTATATGTAAGTCCCTGAAGAAAAAGTTTCTGGAACCATTTTATCTGAAGAAAAAGAAGGAAAGAGGCAAAGTTAAAAAACTGTCCTAAAAGCGGGTTCTCAACCTGAGAAAGCTGATCATAGGTAGAAGCTGCAGAAAACCCCATCTGAAACGCAAAAAACTGAGCGGCTGTACTGAACGCAGCAAAAATAATAGAAACATAAAAACCAATGATTACGCCGATCAGCCCCTCTCCAAGAACAAGAAGCGCATAACAAAGGCTGAAAGCACCGTCCTCACGAATGAAAGATGAATATGAAGAAAAATCGGCAAAAGCCATCAAAAGATATGAAATATATCCCACCAGCGCAATTTTTGCAGCCCTGGAAACAGAACGCATTGAAAAAAGAGGAAGAGTAAAAATAAGTCCGGCGGAACGAGCAGCAACAAGCAGAAAAACCGGTGCAGAATCTACAACTTCATTTATCATATCTAAATCGCAAGTGACGGAATCAACGCAAACAAATGCTCAGTATAAGACTTCAAGTCCTGAAACATAAAACCACTTAAAAGGGCTACTACAATCAGGATTGTTATGAATTTAGGAAGAAAGGTAAGAGTCTGCTCCTGAATCGAAGTTACAGCCTGAAAAATCGCAACGACAAGACCAATAATAAGCGCCGCAGAAAGAACCGGAAGAATCTGCAGGAAAATATGAAGGATTCCCTGCCTCATAAGGCTCGTAACATAACCAACAGTCATCTGCATTTTTCACCCTCCTACTTTACGACGGAATTGAACAGCTGAGTCGTCAAAAGACCCCATCCGTCAACAAGAACAAAAAGCATAAGCTTAAACGGCATTGAAATCTGAACCGGCGGAAGCATCATCATACCCATACCCATAAGGATTGACGCCACGACCATATCAATTATGATGAACGGAATGTACAGGATGACACCGATTTTAAACGCAACGGTAAGCTCATGAAGAATATAGGCAGGCACAAGAACGTAAGTCGGCACTTCAGAAAGATCCTTAGGCTTGTCAAGTTTTGCCATAGCCATAAAAGTTGCGATGTAATGAGTGTCCTTTTCCATCTGCTTGTACATAAAGATACGCAGAGGAGCCTCCGCCCGGTGATACGCCTCCTCAAGACCAATCTCACCGTCATTCAAAGGCTTGAACGACGAGGAATACATATCCGTAAAAACCGGCCACATTATGAAAAGAGTCATAAAAAAGGCAATTCCATTCAAAACTGCTGTAGGAGGAACCTGCTGCAGGGAAAGAGCTCTTTTGATGAAATCAAGCACAATCGAAAAACGCAGAAAACAGGTAAGCAGAATCAGAAGGCTTGGAGCAAGACTCAAAACTGTAAGAAGAACCAGAAGCCTAACAGAAAAAGCAACTTCTTTTCCATTCGAAGGCTCTGTGATGCTGAGTGAAATATTCGGAATATCAGGAACCTGGGCAGGAGTCACATTCCGGCCCATCTCAGTTCTTCCGCGGGAAGATCCCTGAGGAAAACGCGACTGAGAAAAAGCTCCCGGAAGAGCAAAAAAAGCTAAGGAAAAAGCGAAAAACAGGCAGCGAAAGAAAAACTTGGAGAGAACCATTCTATTCACCGCCATTCAAACGGTCACGCTGCTTCTGAAAAAAATCGGAAGCCTGACTCTTTACGCCTGAAAAAATTCCAGATTCGGTTTTAGGGCCCTTCGGCATAAAAATATCCAGAATGTCCTGAAAGTTCTTTGGCTTTGAAGACTTTTTCTGGGAATCAGAATACAAGTTCATTGCCTGAACAAGCTCCGTATC
>JAFPCT010000149.1 GCA_017390125.1 Treponema sp. | reverse complement strand
GTACCCTTCTTAGAAGCGTATAATTCATCGATTTCCTTTTCCTTAGCCTTGAATTCCGGTGTATCCCAAGAGATATAGTTCCAGTCAAGGTAAGTCTGACGGAGTTTATTGAAGAATGAACGTGCCTCATCTTTGTCTGAAAGCTCAAAATCAGATGCAAGTACATTCAAAACTTTGCGGAATGTATATGTCTGGCGTTCTACAGATACGGCAGCATCAACTTCATCGAATGAGTTCTGCTGGAAGTATACGGCATCAAGGAACTCGCTCTTCATGTAGAGCACGAAGTCATCTGTTGTCGTACCTTCTTCACCGACTACCTTCATCATCTGGTTAACTTCTACACCGGCCTTGAATACCTTGCGTGCATATGTTACCCAGTCTTCCCTGATTACGGACTTGTACTTAGACCAAGAACCGATAGGATCGATTGCAGGGAACTTGCGGGCATCAGAACGTTCACGTGTAAGACCGTGGAAACCGCCTACAACCTTAAGAGTTGCCTGAGTTACAGGTTCCTCAAAGTTACCGCCGGCAGGAGATACCGTACCACCAATGGTTACAGAACCCTTTGAACCGTCGCGGAGTCGTACATAACCGGCACGTTCATAGAACGCAGAGATGTAAGATTCAAGATAAGCCGGGAATGCTTCTTCTCCCGGGATTTCCTCAAGACGTCCAGACATTTCTCGGAGAGCCTGTGCCCAACGTGAGGTAGAGTCTGCAAGAAGAAGAACGTGAAGTCCCATCTGGCGGTAGTATTCCGCAAGGGTTACAGACGTATAAACGGAAGCTTCTCGGGAAGCAACAGGCATTGAAGAAGTGTTACAGATGATCACTGTTCGCTTCATCAATGACTCACCTGTGCGAGGGTCCTTAAGCTCCGGGAATTCTTTGATTGTCTCTACAACTTCACCGGCACGTTCACCGCAGGCAGCAATGATTACGACGTCTACGTCAGCGTTTCGTGACGTTGTATGCTGAATTACAGTCTTACCAGCACCGAACGGTCCTGGGATACAGTATGTACCGCCCTTTGCAACCGGGAAGAATGTATCGATAAGACGAGTCTTTGTTACCATTGTTTCAGTTGGTGCAAGACGTTCTGCATAACAGTCAACGGCACGCTTAACAGGCCATTCAAAGCACATTGTAAGCTCATGGTCATTGCCCTTTTCATCAGTAACAACAGCCATTTTTTCCGTGATTGTATAGCTTCCGGCCGGAGTGACTTCTTTTACAGTATATGTTCCAAGAAGACCGAAGGGAACAAGAATCTTATGAGCGAAAGGTCCTTCAGGAACAGAACCGATGTAATCACCTCTCTGAACCTTGTCGCCGACCTTTACAGACGGAGTCCAGTCCCATTTTGTAGACTTGTTCAATGCATCTACATAAACACCTCTTTCAAGGAAGAAGCCTGCCTTTTCTGCAACGAGAGGCAGAGGGTTCTGAAGACCATCATAAACCTGTCCCAAAAGTCCAGGTCCTAAAAGGGCAGAAAGCATGTTTCCCGTAAATTCTACGGTGTCACCGGCTTTAATACCCTGTGTCATTTCAAAAATCTGCAGCTGGGCAACATCACCGCGGATTCGGATAACTTCACCACGAAGTTTTTTGCCTTCAACATTAACGTAGGCAACTTCGTTCATGGAAATATTTCCGTCAAATTTAACAGAAACCATGTTTCCATTGATACCGACTACTTTACCTTTTGTTTCTGTCATTATTTTTCTCCAAGAATAGTATCATAGATTTTGTGATAAGAATCTGTTCCCTTTTCCTTATCAAACTTCTTTATGCGTTCAAGAAGCATAAGTCGAATTCCATAAGCAAACACTGCATCCGTTGAAAAAGAATCCAGCGGCTGCATGCTGTTAAGTACGCCAAGCCTGTATTCATAAAGAAACTGTTCGGCAGAAAGAGGACTGTCCATTCCGACTGCAGTGCGTGCAGCCTGAACGATGTCTGCAGAAATTGAAACCGGAATAGAACCGGCGTCTTTCTTCATTTTCTGTGCCCGAACCTGAGCCAGCGCGAAGCGGAGAGCCCTTTCGTTTGAATACCATGCGTCAAGGAAAACAGAACCCGTTGATTCAAGTTCTCTGGACGGCAAAAGAGAAAGGTTGTTCAGAACAGCCAGATCCTTTTCATCAAGAAAACGAGAACACAAATCCCTGTAATATTTTTCGGTTATAGGCAGAGTCGATTTTTCTCCAGCAGCAGAAATATCAGGAAGCTGCGAAACCAAATAATACTGTTCTTTCACTAATTGCTTCCTTTTGCGGCTTCTTTCATTAAAGCGGCTACGCGTGGATTTAAGTAAGCAGAGAACAAATCTGCAACTGATTCTGCTGAATAATCATAATAAGCAGCACCATTATTTACACCGATTCTGAAACCAGCAGAAAGTGATTTGTCAGCCTTGATTTCAAGTCCCTTTGCAACTTCAGCTTTCAAAGCTGCCTTAAGCTCGCTTTCCAAAGACTTCAAATCTTTTTCGCTGAGGAGAACTGAAAGTTCTGATGCATCAGCATTCTTGGCCCATGCTTTTACAGTTTCAGGAACCAGAGTCTTCATCAAATCTGCAGAATAAGCTTTTGCAGATTCAGCCTGAATAAGTCCGTCAAGTTCAGCAACAAGTGAATCACGGAATCCAAGCAGCATATTTCTGCAAGCCTGTGTAACGGCGTCGTTGCTAGCTTTTTCAAGGCGCTCAATTTCGGCCTTGGCATTTTTAATAAGCTCTTCAGCTTTTTTCTCGGCAGCTGCGATCTTTGAGTCCGCCTCTTTCTGAGCTTTCTCTACGATTTCAGCGGCAGTTTTTTCAGCGGCTGTTACGCCGTCTTTTTTAATCTTATCAATTAACTCTTGTAATTGGATATCCATTTCAACCCCACTAATTTAGTCAAAATTTATATTTAAATAATAAACTCAAACAGGTTAAAAGACAACAAAAAAAGAGAAGAAAAATTAGTCTTAGAGAAATGTTTTACTAAATGCGGTTTTCAAGGACAAGGGCAAACTGCACTTCAGTCGTAGAGCATGACAGCTCTGCGGCAATGTCTTCCACTGAATTTCCCATGTCATAGAGCTTCAGGATTCTGGTTTTCAAATCATCCTTGCGGGTTACCCTGAGAGGAGTCTCAGACCTGTAAACTTTTGGTGAAACCACAGGTATCTCCGCATAAGAGGCTCCGTCATCAGTTACGGTTACCTGAGCAGGCTTTTCAACGGAATAATTTTCCTGATCAAAGAGACTTTTCTGTGAAGAATTCTCCTTTACCCCTTTTCCACCCTTTTCTGTAAGCACGATTGAAGAATCAGGTTTTATTTCGTCTATCCTGACGCGGCGGTTCCGGGCATAGGCCTTCTCTGCGGCAGTCTGCTCATAAACACGGTTGTTTAATTCTGTAAGGGCGGCACCCTGCTTTTCCATGTCGGAAAGAATCTTAATCCTTTTGTCAGCCTCTGAAACAAGTTCATTCAGCCTGTTGATTGAATTCTCAGAAACAGTTATGTTCCTGGAAACATTGCGGTTCATGTCGGTAATGATTTTATTAAGTTCTGATTTTGCATTTTCTATAACATCATCAGTCGTAAAGAGCCGCTTGAATTTTTGAAGGAACACAATCCACAGCAGCACATTAAAAATACATATAGTAATAATAAGAGCAGCCACAACTACCTCGTAATGTCAATATGCTGTCCTAAATAATCTTCTTTAAGACGATATTTATCAGAATTTTCCTGGGTCTCAGGCTGAGGATTTTCGGAATCCTTTTTCTTTTTGTTTTGAAAGGCGGCTCCGTTTCTTCCGTTCTGATTTACAGACGAAGATTTTGAATCTTCTCCAGTCTGCTGAACTTTCTTAGCCTGCTCCGTATTGGCCTTCACAATGTCCGTCTGCTGCATGGATTTTGAGAGCTGAATGCCCTGCTCCACATGGGAAACCTGCTTTGCAACATTGGAGATTTGAGAATACATTGTCTGAAGGTCAATTGGCTGCACACCCATCAGTTATATCCTTCCGGTCCCTTGGTTACATCAAGTGAAGGCGGCTCATACTTGCCGCGTTTAGCAAATGCGTTCTCATAATAGAAAACACAACCGTTTACATCAGAAATCACTTCATCAAGCACATCGCGTATATAAATCTTTGTTCCGGCATAAGTAGTACCTTCTACCTTTACTTTTCCCACAGCCTTAAGCCCCCTCAGGTGAGCCTGAAGGGAATCGATTTCCTTGTTCATTTCTGAGTTTTCAGAAAGAATCTCGTCCTTGCGCGAAAGGAACTTCCTGAGGCTTTCTTCCTTATCCTTAGGCAGCGACTTTCGTATCTTCTTCTGATTTTCCAAAGTGGAAATATCAAGCTCAAGATTTTCAAGTTCCTTTACAAGATCCCCCTGGGCTTTCTGAAGCTCATCAAGCTTTTTCTTTGCACGAGGGTCAATACCTACAGAAAGGGTTGTCGTAGTTCCTCCTCCAGGAGAACCCAGCGTGCGGGCACAAATTTCCTCGGTCGCAAAAAGCGTACCACCGGTAATCTGAGCCTTTTTTCCATATGCCACAATATTCTTCATGGCAGTTATGTCACAGTTCATGAGAGAGTCAGTTGCAATGACATTCTCCTCAACTTCAATCTTTGTTTCCTGAACGAACTTGCACCACAAGGATTTTCCGGCCTTGATGTATCCTTCGTTCTTTCCGAACACACCCTGATGGATGATGATGTCCCCGGTCTCTGATTCAATATGGCACTTTCCTACAGAACCACCGATATCAATTGTTCCGGAAGCCTTAACGTCAAATCCATCTTCAACGCTTCCCTTAACAATGACAGAACCGACAAACTTAACGTTTCCGGACTTGATATTAACGGCATCGAGCATGAGAAGAGGCTCAACCGTTATCTTGTTATTTACAAAGAGTACCTGACCATCTACAGATGCAATGATTGTAACACCGTCCTTGTCAAACTCTACGTTCTGTCCGAGAGTAACATTGATATCCTTTCCGTTCTATGCCTCAAGATAGTGACCGAACATAGTTTTTCCGCCTTTTCCGCGGGTAGCAGGAATCTTTGCAGCAAGTACCTGACCGGCAACAACGTTCTGAATTTTATTGAGCTCCTTAAAGTCAACGTTTCCTTTCTCAGACTCACGGGCTTTAAGCTTGTTCTGATCAGTCTCAAAATTATACTGAACGTATGAATCCTTTCCGTCTTCAGGAAGGATGGCAGATGCAACTTCAAAAGGAGTTGAATATACTGGATTGTCGATAAATTCCTTAATCTTATCACCGTTAATACCGCATCGAATACCCTGAGCTTCAAGAGCATTGTAAATCTGCTCGTAGGTAAGGTCAGAACCGCTCATGGCAGGAGCATCAACAATGATGTTTCCGTGCATTTCATCACGAGTAACTTCAACAGCAACTATAGAGTCAGCAGAAACAATATGCTTGTAAGTTCCTACCTGCTCATATTCATTGTTTGTACCACCGGCAACATACTTTGCAATCAGTTTCTCATCAAATTCAATGGTATCAGGCCGCTGAACTGCATCAATGACTTCTTTCTCATTTACAGGCGAACCTTCGCCTACAGGAAGAACAACCTTGAGCTTGATTGCATCTCCAAAATGGCGCACATAGAAAAGTCCGTCGCGATTAACAACAACCTCTCCTGATTCCCCTCTGTCTTCAGCAAACAGATCGTCGCCGGATACCTTTCG
Source organism: Treponema sp. (assembly GCA_017390125.1). GTDB lineage: Bacteria > Spirochaetota > Spirochaetia > Treponematales > Treponemataceae > Treponema_D. The sequence continues at coordinate 241 of JAFPCT010000149.1, read as the reverse complement.
TTTTTTTGTGGAAAATTCCGGATTCTGGTATATGCGAAGCTTCCACGGCTTTTTTCCAAAGCCTAAAAATCCCTGACTTCCCCGCTCAAGGACCTCAAATTCAAGTCCCTGAACCTTAGTATCAAGCTGAACAGAAGCATCAGCAAGGGCTTCATCAACCGAATCGGCATGAACCTCAACGGAATTAAGCTTGCTGTCTATATCGAGACGCTTCTGCATTGCTTCACGGATTTTATCTAAT
>JAFPCT010000148.1 GCA_017390125.1 Treponema sp. | reverse complement strand
GGTAACCGAAGTAATGACGGCAGCCGGCTCGAATGGCGGCTTCAGCGATGGCTTCGTTGCCCTTCATAAGAATTCTTTCTGCCATGGTGAACCTCCTTATTTTTCCACAGAATCTCCGGAAGATCTTGTTGTAATGACAATCGTAACGATTCCTTCTGATGGTTCTGCAATTACCGCAAACTTCCTTGGCCCTGTCGTAATAAACCGCAAGAACAATAAATGCGTTCAGGTTGTACTTAATGACAGCCGATGGACGACAAAATTTGACATTGTAGCTTCGCTGAAGAAGGGGGAGTAGAATGCTTATACTTTCCCGAAAAAAAGATCAGGCCATAAAAATCGGCGATGACATTACAATTACAATCATTGACATTCATGGTGATCAGGTGAAGATTGGTGTTGAGGCACCCCGTGCAGTTAAAGTATTCCGGCAGGAAGTATTCAATGCCATAAAGACAGAAAATACTGCCGCCGCAACTGTGAATACAGACAAAATCGGAGATCTTTCAAAGATCCTTGGAAAATAAGCAGATTATTTTGCGATTTTTTCTTCAGCTTCACTAGCCCTGAGGTATACAGGCCCATCGTAATCGTTGAGGCCTGTATTTTTTTCTTCATGCATTTTTCCGGCAATCGAAAACAGCATGTCAGTGGTGTTGATGCAGAATGGCTGGAAATAAACTTTCTTTCCACAGATTTTATCTTTTTCCTGGGTACAGAACATTTCTGCGTCAGATCCGCATACAAGGATGTCCTTTCCGTTTTCAACAGAATTCAATGCAGAAATTATTTCTTCCGGCTCATAGTCCCCTTCATCAAGAAGGGTTTTTTCTCCGTCAAAAATCTTTGCATAGAATTTATCTTTTCTGGCGTCCATTATTGAGACAACTGTAAACGGCAGTGCGCGGTAGCATTCACTGTAGCAGTCAAGGGTTGAAATTCCGTAAAGCGGAATATTGAAGGCAAGCTCAATAGCCTTGAGGGCGGCAAAAGCGAGCCTGAGCCCTGTAAATGACCCCGGTCCATTCGTAATTGCAAGAAAGTCAAGCTTGTTTTTTTCAAGACCTGCTTTCTCAAGCACATATTCAATTGCCGGAACAAGAGTTTCCGACTGCTTCATCCCGATGTCGTAGGAAGCGGTTACTGTGTGGTCGTCGTTCTTTGCTGCAACGGTAAGTTTTGTAACAGCCAAATCAACTGCAAGGGCTTTCATTTATGCAATTTCTCCATGAGGCCAGTTTTCGATGGTGATGATTCTTGAGCCGTCTTCCTGAGGCTCAAGTTTAAGGATGATCGTTTTCTTCGGAAGTTCTTCCATGATTTTTTCGCTCCATTCGATTATGGAAACGCCTTCGCCATAAATCATGTCGTCCGTGCCTAAATTTACGAAATCCTCTCCACCTTCAAGACGGTATACGTCCATGTGATAGAGGGGCATTTTTCCTTCGTATTCGCTGATAAGGCAGAAAGTAGGGCTTGTAATTGTGTCTTTTACGCCGAGGGATTCTGCGATTCCTTTTGTAATCGTTGTTTTTCCTGCAGCAAGAGTGCCCTGCATTGCAATGACGTCTCCTTTCTCAAGGAGGTTTCCGATTTTACGACCCAGCTCGACAGTTTCTTCGGCTGTTTTTGTTCTGAAAGTTTTCAAGGTAAGATACCTTCTGCGTCCTGTAATAGAATGTACTCTTTAAGGGCTTTTTTTACCGGGAGCACAGGATAATTTAAAGTATTTTGTATGTCGATTTCAATAGTTTTTGCACCGAAAGAATTCATTTCTATGCAGAAAGATACAGGCGTTTCTAGAGTAGAACCTGGAATTTCAATAACAGCAGTTCCAGTGAAGTAGCGTCTGTAGTATATGTATCCCTCTTCGCGGTTGAGGTCTCGAAGTTCCAAAATTCTCATATATTTAAATCTACTCCAAGATTAAACTATTTGCAAGTTAAAATAAAAACTTGTTTTTTCAGTTTATTTAACTGAAGTCGTACACTTTTGCAAATATTTTGTTCTGCGTATTAATTGGAATGTCGGTAAACTGAACGTGAAGGTTGAACAGTCCTTCTGTCTTTGCCTTTCGAGTCTTTATGATTTTTCCGTATATTCCTACTGATCCCACAGGAGTTGAGATCTGTGTAAAAATCAGCTGTCCTTCTTTTACAGGAAGG
>JAFPCT010000147.1 GCA_017390125.1 Treponema sp. | reverse complement strand
GTGCTCAGAACACCTTTGTGAAGGGCATTCATAATTGCTGTCTCAAGGATGTCATCAAGGTGGTGGCCGAGGCAGACTTTGTTAAATCCGTTTTCTGCCGCATAACGGTTCAACTCCAGCCGCCTTTGGGAAGAACACCAGTAGCAGCTCATCTTGTGACCGGGCTTAACCCGCTCAAGGGTATTCACATATAATTCACGGTAATCAACATTCCATTCCCGGAAAGCAGCAAGGATTCCTTCTGGAAGAGGCGGTGCGAAATCCGTATGGACGTGAAGCGCGCAGAATGAAAAATCTGCAGAAGGACGACGTAATCTGTTTGCAAGATATTCGATGAGAGCAGTAGAATCCTTTCCGCCGCTAGCACCTATAAGGATTCGGTCACCTTTTTCAATAAGGTTGTAGTCAAATACAGCCTTGTCTATCAGTGAATACAGTCTGTTTTTTTCCATTGTTTTCCACGAATTTATTTGCAAAGGAAAGATCCGCTCACACAGAGCACATTCGGACAACTGCGGTATTCCTGGGCATTCTGAGCATTTACTCCGCCTGTAACAATGAACTTTACTTCCGGATAAGGACCTGAAAGCGCCTTAAGATATTCCGTACCGCCAAGAACCTTTACAGGAAAAAGTTTCAGAGTATCCAGTCCAAACATCATGGCCTGCTCTATCTCACCAGGAGTCAAGACCCCGGGAAAAACAGGAAAATGCTTTCCCACACAATAACGAACTGTCTTAGGATTGAATCCGGCTGTAAGTATGAATTTGGCGCCGGCTTTTATGGCACGTTTTGCAAGAGACGGACTGGTTATTGTAGCGGCCCCCACAAGCATTTCCGGAACAGCATCTGTAACGGCCCGGATACATTCATCACTCCCGTCATAATTATTGCTGTCGCGGTAGGCAATTTCCATCGCATGCACACCTTTCTCAATAAGCCCTCTGGCAATAACAACAGCCTGAGAAGGAAGGGTTGTCTGTACGACAGCAATTCCGTTTGAGGATTCCATAAGATTTTTTATAGTTTCATAATTTTTTATCATTTAGCGCTGAATCCGTCCGTTTGAATTTCCCCTGGCAAGATTTTCAACCTCTTCCTTAGTAGAAAGATTGAAGTCTCCTGCAACAGAATGTTTTAGGCAGCCGGCGGCAGTTGCAAAATCAAGAGTTTTCCGCTCGCCTTCCTCGTCACCAGAAAAAGTTGTAAGACCGTAAATGAGCCCGGAAGCAAAACTGTCTCCGGCTCCTACCCGCTCCACGATATTCTCTATGTCGTAATGGGCACTTACATAAAAACCAGTCTTTCCGCTGAGAACTGCAGACCAACCGTTTCTGTCTGCGCTATAGCTTTGACGCAAGGTTACTGCAACAACAGAAACATTCGGGAAAGCCTTTTTTACATCCTCGCAGAGATGGCGGTAACTTTCAAGCGGTGTATTGAAGTTTTTAAGAGGAATTCCAAGACAATACTGAACGTCCTCTTCATTTGCGATAAGGACATCTGCTTTTGAAGCAAGCAGAGTCATAACAGACTCAGCAGACTTTCCGTATTTCCATAGTTTTCTGCGGTAATTCAAATCAACTGAAACTGTACAACCGGCTTTTTTTGCTTCATCAACAGCGGCAATTACAGATTCACAGGCTTCCTCGCTTACAGCAGGACTTACTCCTGAAACATGGAACCATTCAGCACCATTGAATTTGTCAGCCCAATTGTATTCTTCCGGTCCTGTAACTGCAAAACAGCTTCCGCTTCTGTCATAAATAACCTTGCTGGGCCTCTGACAGGCTCCGTCCTCAAGGAAATATATTCCAAGGCGGCCGTCTTTCTGAACCGCATTTACATTTACGCCGTACTGGCGCAGCACATTCCTTGCGCCTTCACCAATCGCATTGTCCGGCAAAGCAGTTATATATTCAGTATTTTTCCCAAAAATCGAAAGGGATACGGCAACATTGGCTTCGCTTCCCCCGAAAACAGCTTCGAGCCGCGGATTCTGGAAAAAGCGCTCCTTGCCCTCAGGCTTAAGGCGCAGCATCAATTCACCGAACAGGACTATTTTTTTCATTTTACATCTGTTTCCACAAATCTATAAATTCAAGCATATACTGCTGTACATCGCAGAACCATTTTTTTTGCATCTGACAGGCCGGAACACCAATATAGCGGAAATGCCAGCATTCCCAGCGGTAACCAGTTATATCCTCATAGTTTTTTGGGAAAGAAAGGCTCCAGCCGTATTTGGCGGCGTTCTTATAAACCCATTTTCCCATAGGAGTCTCATCAAAATCATCAGTTATGGAACCAAAATCAATTGCGGATCCAAGCTGATGCTGACTGGTTCCAGGACGTGCACTTTCGCGCTCCGCTTCCTCAAGTCCGTCAACAGCAACCCAATGAGCAAAAAGCTTTTCCTGGTAACTGTAT
>JAFPCT010000146.1 GCA_017390125.1 Treponema sp. | reverse complement strand
TCATGTCGTCCTTTGAAAAATCAACCGGCACAAAAATCAGCCTGCTGGAATTCCATTCAAGCTCCTTGATTCTGTTCTTCTTGAATTTCTGTGTATTCGGGTGATCTATTTCAAAAACCTTTATGTTTGAATCTGCATTTCGAAAGCCGAAGGAATCAAGGCCGGCCCCGCAGATTACATACTGAATTTTTCCATGCAATGCAGCAAAGGAAGCCAGCTCCTTTTCAAAAAAAGCTATTCTTGAAAGCGGAATCGGCTCAATGAATTCTACAAGCTCGTGCATGATAGAAGGTGTGCATAGCCATTCGTTCAAATCGAAGGTTTCTTTCTGGAATTTATTCTGAATAAGAAGACCTGTTTTTTCGTAGAGATCCTTTCCCATCAAATCGAAGGAAAGGTAATCGTTGAAAATCTTCTTATGTACAAAATTTGAGTGGTATGCTCTTGCAAAAGAGCAAAGGTTCGCCGTTAAACTTGTCGCATATTCTTTCATAATTATCCTCATTAAATAATCTGATTCCCGGCGACGAAAAAAAAATCCCGTCCGCCCTACAGTTTAATTTTGCAAAGCAGCCGGGATTCTTGTTTATATAGTGCCAGCTGCCGTTATTTACAACAGCAGCAACAAGAGAATTCTTTTTTCATGAAAGCAAAGTTAATCTTCATATCTATTTCCTACCTTAATAACTGGGTATAGATATTGTATATATCTTATTTCCTATTAAGTCAATAGGTTTAATAGGAAATAAGATAAAAAAATCCGGTTTCTTTTATTTTTCGATTTTCAGATATTTCTTCATTTCTTCTATATATATTGTACCAACTTTACTCATGATGAAGTCTTTTTTAGTTATATAGCCAATTTCCATAATACGGTTGATATTTTTGTCACTTTCACGGAAAGGAACTGCAACATAATCGTCACCATTAAGCTCTTCACTGATAATTCCTGAGCAGAGTGTATAACCGTTCAAGCCGACCATCAGGTTCAGCATGGAAGCCCGGTCATTGGTTTTAATCGTGCGGTGATATTCCTGTGTCGCAAGAATTTCTTCTGCAAAATAAACGGAATCATTATCGTCCTGCTCAAAGGAAAGACATGGATAATCTGCAAGCTTTTCGAAGGAAATTGTCTCATGTTTTGCAAGGGGATGACCTTTCCAGATGTAAACGTATGCCTTGCAGTCTATAAGCGGATGAAATTCAAGGTTCCGCACATTAAGAAGTTTCTGGATTATATTACGGTTGAAATCACTCAAATAGAGAATTCCTATCTGGCTCTTCAGGGAAGCAACGTCCTCAATAACTTCTTTTGTACGGGTCTCGCGAATTGCAAACTCATATTCATTTGTGTTGAAACGCTTTACCATCTCAACAAAGCTTTTGAGGGCAAATGAATAATGCTGTGTCGAAATGCCGAATTTCTTCTTTGCTTCCGCACCGCTTTTGTAACGTTCCATTACAGTCTCATAATTTAAATAGAGCTGCTTTGCGCTGGAAAGGAATTCCTCTCCGTCCTGGGTAAGCGTAACGCCACGGCCGCTCCTGCTAAAAATCATTATCCCCAGCTCGTTTTCCAAATCGTGAATCGTGCTAGTAAGTGACGGCTGGGAAATGTACAGCTTTTCCGCTGCCTTATTAAATGAACCTGATTCTGCAATACCTATTACATATCGAAGCTGTTGAATGGTCATAATGGACTCCAGTTGAATTCAGTATATTATACTGCATTAAAATTTCTTCCGCAAATCCGAAAGTTTTTCAAGCGCAAGATTCAATGTTTCATCTTTCTTTGCAAAGTGAATCCGGACATAACGGTTCTCTTCTTCTTTGAAGAATGATGATCCAGGAACAGTTCCTACTCCGACTTTTTTAATAAGATCCGTTGCAAAATCAAGGTCACTCTTGTAGCCGAATTCCGAGATGTCAAGAAGGATGTAGTATGCACCTTCCGGAACAGTGTGAGGAATCTTGAGCGCATCAAGGCCCTTAAGCATAAGCTCTCTTTTTTCTGAATATTTTTTCTGAAGGTCCCGGTAATAGTCATCACCGAATGCAAGACCTGTTGCCGCTGCTTCCTGAAGAGGAGCCGCAGCTCCTACTGTAAGGAAGTCATGTGTCTTCTTTATGCGGTCAGAAATTTCTGCATTTGCAATAGTGTAGCCCAAACGCCATCCAGTAATCGAATAGGTTTTTGAAAGGGATGAGCATACTATCGTGCGGTCCTTTACCCCTGAAAGAGTTGAAAAGTAAATATGCTTATTGTTATCATACACGATGTGCTCGTAAACTTCATCTGTGATTACATAGGCATCGTATTTTTTCGCCAGATCAGCAATTATTGTCAGCTCCTCAAGAGTAAATACCTTTCCGCAAGGGTTTGAAGGATTGCAGAGAATCAGAGCTTTTGCTCCAGTTTTAAAAGCATCCTCAAGCTCATTTGCGTCAAACTTAAAATCCGGTGCTCGGAGAGAAACGAAAATCGGCTCTGCTCCGCTCAGGATGGCATCTGCCCCGTAGTTTTCATAAAAAGGAGAGAAAATGATTACTTTGTCTCCTGGATTTACGACTGAAAGCATTGAAGCCATCATTGCTTCCGTACTTCCGCAGGTCACCACAACTTCTGAATTCGGATCTACCTTCTGTCCGGAAAAATGCTCATACTTTTTTGCAACTCCCTCACGGAAGTTCTGAGCGCCCCAAGTTACGGCATACTGATGAAAATCACCCTTTGCAAGGTCTGTAGCCACAGTCGAAAGGCGGTCAAGAATCGGACGAGGCGGCTCAAAATCAGGGAATCCCTGGCTCAGGTTAACTGCTCCGTACTGGTTGCATATTCTTGTCATACGTCGGATTACACTGTCTGTAAAACCGGCTGTTTTATCTGATAAAGCTTTCATTTTTCTACCTCTTATTTTCTATATGCAATATGATATATGTCCGTTCAAAATGCGGTTTCTGTCAAAAGCAGATTTCACTGCATTCATAAGACTGACATTCCTGTTGTCCGCCTGAGCAAAAAAATATTTTCTCTTACTCAACCCCAGTCCGTGCTCGCCTGAAATAAGTCCTCCAAGCTCCCGGGCTTTTCCGTAAAGCTTCTCAAGGGCTTCATCAAGTTTCTGCTCCCAGTCAGAATCATTGAGCTTACCTCTGACAACGCACAGATGCACGTTTCCGTCTCCTGCATGACCAAAAGAAATCATGGGGAGCCCCCACTCCTTCTCAAGCTGGTTTACAAATTCAACGAAATCAGAGATTCGTGCAATAGGAACAACGATATCCAGAGGTTCCTGCTCGCTCACAGCCTCAACAGCCTTTACCAGAGCTCCTCGGATTTTCCATACAGATGCGCTCAGCTCAGTGTCATCCAGAGAAAGCACAGAGCTGCCTCCGTTCAATGAAGCTGCGACATGCTTAAGTTTTTCTATATTTCCCTTTACTTCTGATTCTGAGCCGTCAAAACTAAGAAGAAGACAAGCTTCGTAATTCTTCAGCGGAAATTCAAGCTTAAGAAAATCTTCTCCAAGCTGAATTACCTTTCTTTCTATAAATTCAAGCGCCGTGGGATTCAAAGAAGCTTTAAGCAGTTTAGGAACGGTTTCAATTCCAGTTTTAAGAGAATCAAAACTTACAAGCACACTTCTGGAGAATTCCGGCTTAGCAATAAGTTTCAAAAGACATTTCGTTATTACGGCAAGAGTTCCTTCCGAACCAATCACAATGTCCTTTATGTCAAGGCCGGTGGTGTCCTTGCGATTTTTTCCGCCGGCAGTTATTACGGTTCCGTCCGCAAGAACAAGCTCAAGAGCCATGACGTAATTTCTGGTTACGCCGTATTTTACAGCCCTCATTCCGCCGGCATTAGTGGCAATGTTTCCCCCTATGCTGGCAGTCTTTTCACCTGGATCCGGCGGATAAAACAGACCTTTTTCCTCAACGAATTTCTGGAAATCACAGAGGCGTATACCAGGCTCAACCCAGGCCGTAAGGTTTTCCTCATCAAGTTCAAGAACGCGGTTCATCCTTGAAAGATCGATGATTATTCCTCCTTTCTGAGGAACTGTTGAACCCACAAGATTTGTACCTGCTCCACGAGGTGTTACAGGAATTAAATTTTTATCTGCAAAAGAAAGAACTGCGCTGACATCTTCAGTTGAAGCTGCATAGACAAGGGCTCCTGCCTCTCCTTTTTTGCGTCCAAGAGTGTCAGAAAGATATTCGACAGGAATGTCTGAACCGAACAGAACCCGTTGTGAATCTGTGATGATTTTTGAAAGTTCCGATAAATCTGCCATACAAGCCTCCGCCGGTCCGAATGTTTTTCTATTCAAGTTATACATTTTTTATATAGGCTTGCATAATATTTGTTTTTTATTGTCAGTTATAGGTAAAATCTATAACTTAAATCTTTTATTAACTAAAAAAAGATCCTCCAGAGCCCCTGACAGCCTGAAAGATCTGTTTCATGGAAGATTGAATTTTACAATCCAGCCTTATTTCCACTG